>JAKANT010000027.1 GCA_021823635.1 Pseudomonadota bacterium | reverse complement strand
CGAAGTGCGCCGCTTCCTGGTGGGCCCGCCCAACTGCGAGATCACCGGGGTGGTTTGCACGCCCGACATGCGCACGATGTTCGTCAACGTCCAGCACCCGGGCGAAACGCCGACCGACCGCAGCGACCCCGACAATCCGTCGCGCTTCTCCACTTGGCCGACCGGCACGCCCGGCGCGCGTCCGCGCTCGGCCACGGTCGTGATCCGTCGCCGCGACGGCGGGATCATCGGCACCTAGCGCGCAGCGGCGCTGCGCCGATACATCATCGGCACCGTCTGCTCGCTGCGACCGTGCCACCGGTGGCTCTGCACGAGCCTGCCCCGCGCGGCACCGCGACCGCGCACCGCGCGATCGCGGTGGGCATCGATCTGGGCACGAGCGGCTGCCGCGCGGTGGCCATCGACGAAGGCGGCGCCGCGCTCGGCTGGGCGCATGCGCCGCTGGCTGCGCCGCAGATCGAAGGCGTCTGCGCGACGCAAGATCCCAATCGATGGTGGGAGGCGCTGCTCGCCGCGCTGCGCGCGCTGGCCGCGAACGTCGATCTGTCACGGGTGGCGCGCCTGGCGGTCGATGGCACCTCGGGCACGGTGCTGCCGGTAGACCACGCCGGCCGTCCGCTGGGCGCCGGCCTGCTTTATTGCGACCAGCGCGCCGCCGCGCAGGCGCAGCGCATCGCCTCGTTCGCCGATCCGGAATCCGGCGCGCACGGCGCCGCAAGCAGCCTGGCCAAGCTGCTTTGGTTGCAGCAGGAAAGCGGCGCGCGCCAGGCGCGGTACGTTCTGCATCAGGCCGACTGGATCGCGGGCCGCTTAACAGGCCGCTACGGATTCAGCGACTACAACAACTGCCTGAAGCTCGGCTTCGATGCCGTCGCTCTGCGATGGCCGCCCTGGCTCGACGCGCTGGGCGTGCGCACCGAGCTGCTGCCCGAGGTGCTCGCCCCGGGCGAACCGATCGGACCGATCGCGCCGGGCGCGGCCCAGGCGACAGGCCTGCCGCCGGATGCCGTCGTCGTGGCCGGCACCACCGACGGCGTGGCCGCGTTCCTCGCTGCCGGCGCGCACCAGCCGGGCGAAGCGGTGACCTCGCTTGGCTCCACGCTCGTGCTCAAACTGCTGTCTACGCGCCCGGTGTTCGCCCGCGCCTTCGGCATCTACAGCCATCGCTTTGGCCGCTACTGGCTTGCGGGCGGCGCGTCGAATTCCGGCGGTGCGGCGCTGCTACGGCATTTCTCGCTGCCCGAGATTCGAGCGTTGAGCGCGCAGATCGACCCGCAGCGACTGACCGGGCTCGACTACTACCCGCTGCCGGGCGTGGGCGAGCGCTTTCCGGTCTCGGACCCGGCGATGGTTTCGCGCACCACACCGGTTCCGGCGCAGCGCGTGCGCTTTCTGCAGGGGCTGCTCGAAGGCATCGCGCGCATCGAAAAGCTCGGCTACGAGCGGCTCGCGCAGCACGGCGCCCCGGCGCTCGCAGCGCTTTTCACGACCGGCGGCGGTGCGCAGAACGAAGCATGGACGCAACTGCGCGCGCGCATCCTCGAGGTGCCGCTTTACCGCGCGCGCTCGGAGCAGGCCGCCTATGGCAGCGCGCTGCTCGCCGCCGGCTTGCTGCGCGACATGTTTGGCCTGCCCGCTTGATGCGGGCCGTGCTAGCGCTGCGGCAAGCCAGCGAAACGAACACGCGCGGCCTTAGCGCAGCGGCAGGATTGTAGCCGGGGCCGATGCGCATGCTCCGCTCGCCGTTTGGTTTGTAGACTTTCCGTCGCGGCCTGACGCTTGCCGGGGGTGAGAATGACCAAAGCGGGCGCTCTTCTTCTGATGGGATGGCTGGCGGCATCGATGTCGGCGTCGGCCACCGCCGAAGTTTCCAAACCGAAGCGAAAAGCCGGGCTGTGGGAGATCAAGGTCCTGAACCCGGACCTGCCGAAACCGCAGACGATGCAGGTCTGCACGGACGAAAAAACCGACGACGTGATGGCCGGTTTCGGCGCCGACACGGGCAAGAAGACCTGCAGCAAAGAATCGTTCCGCCGCGAAGGCGCGAAATTCATCGCCGAGTCGGTCTGCACGGTCGGCGGCTCGACCGTCACCTCGCGCAGCGAAGTCACCGGCGATTTTTCCAAGGCCTACCGTGTCGAGACCCGCACCACGTACAGCCCGCCGATGATGGGGATGACGCAGAGCAGCTCGACGCTGGAGGCAAGCTTCGTCGGGCCATGCAAGCCCGGACAGAAGCCCGGCGATGTCATCCCGTTTGACGCGCCGCCCGGAATGCCGACGTTCAACATCCAAGACGCGCTGAAGATGTTCAAAAAATAGCGGCTCGGGGGCCGGCCACGCGCCTGTGGCCGAACGCAACGCGCGAGCGGCCGGCCAGCGCCCGGCGACGCCGGGCGCGGGCGAGCCGGCCCTCGGTCAGCGCGGACGGCCGACCGGCGGCGGCACCGCCACGCGGTTGCCGGGCACGATCATCGGCACGTAGCTGAACACCTCGCGGCTGTGCGGATCGACGATCACCTTCACCCACTGCACGTCGTTGGTGCCGTTGGCCGGGTTGTTGCCGAAGGTCTCCACGCGCGTGAAGTTCTCCAGCCGCCGTCCCTGCGCATCGAGCAACGGCTTGTCGATGCGGAAGTAATGGGAATCGCCATGCACGTACGCGACCGGGCGCTGGAACGCCACCACCTCTTCGCGCAGGGCGAGCAGGAATTCCTGGAATCCGTCCGGCTGTCCGTCGGTCTGCGCCAGCGTGCGCGGGTTGCGTAGCGGCGCGCGCGTGGGATCGCTCTGGTCCCAGCCCGGGTTGGCCTGCTAGATCAGCATCACCGCGACCGCGCGGCGCTGGTGGGCCAACGCGAAGGTCTCGCGCAGCCACTGGATGTTGGCGGCATTGCGCGCCGCGTGCTCGGCAGGGTCAGGCGCCACGTCGCACAGGTTGTTGCACGAGCCCTGCACGTTCAGCGTCGCGTACACGACGCGGCCGGCCATCCAGCGCCGGTTCTCGACGCACGGCACGAAGCCGCCGCCGCTGCCCAGACACAGCGGCGCCGTCTGCACTTGCTGCCGAATCGGGCGCCGACCCATCGAGAACGGCGTCGAAAAGAAGATCTGGCGCTCGCGGTCGAGCCGCTCCAGCGAGTTGAACCCGCCATTGGAGGGACGGTCGCAATCGGTCCAGTCGTTGTCGCCGGGCGTGAACATCGCCGCGCCGTCGAGGGCGTTGAACCAGTCGCGCGCCTGGTAATAGAGCGCGTCGTCGCACAGGCTGCCCGAGCCAGCCTTCAGGTCGCCGTTGTGCACGGTGAACAGCAGGCGCTGGGCGTTCATGTCGGCGATCAAATTGGGCAGACCGACCGTCGATTGCAGCGGCGAATAGGGAAGGTCGCCCCATAAGCCGATCGCATAGGTGCCACCACGCGGTCGATCGTGGAAGTCGTCGTCGCGGTCGTCGTGCCCGGCCGATGCGACGCCCACCACGCAGCCGATCAACGCCGCCGTCAGCGCGGCGGTCAGGACTCGACGTCCCAAGCTTCGTGCGGTCCAGTTCATGCGGCCTCTCCACGTCGAAGGCAAGGGTGTGCCGGTGCCACGGGCGCACCGCGCTTTTCCCGCCGAACGCTTGGCGGCGTATGCAGCGAACCGGCGTGTCCGCATGGCGGCGGACATGCTACGCAGCAACGGTGACCGGCCCGTGAAGACGCCCGCGCGACGCACGTCACCGGCCGGTCACATGCGCCGACCAGCATCACCGTCAGCGACCGGATCGCTTGCTGCCGCCATGCCGCTGATCGACGTCATCTACTTCAATGCCGGCGGCGGCCACCGCGCCGCCGCGCGCGCCCTCGAGGCAATCAACGAGCGGCAGCGGCTCGGCTGGACGCTGCGCTGCCTGAATCTGTTCGAGATCCTCGACCCGCAACGGCGGTTCCGCCGCCTGACCGGCATCGAGCCGGAGGACGTCTACAACCTGCGCCTGAAGAAAGGCTGGACCGCCGGGCTGGCGCAGGAGTTGAGGCTGTTCCAGGCCTCGATCCGGCTGGCGCATCCGTGGCTGGTGCGGCGGCTGCGCGAGCACTGGCTCGCGAGCCGGCCGGATCTCGTCGTGTCGCTGATCCCGAACTTCAACCGGCCGCTGATCGTGAGCCTCGATGCAGCGCTGCCGGACGTGCCGCTCCTCACGGTGATGACCGATCTGGCCGACTATCCGCCGCACTTCTGGATCGAACCCGGCACCGGGCAGCACATCGTCTGCGGCACCGAGCGCGCCTACGCGCAGGCGCGCGCGATGGGCGTACAGGAGGCGCGCGTGCACCGCGTCGCCGGGATGCTGCTGCATCCGGATTTCCACACTCCGCTCGCGCTGGACCGCGCGGCCGAGCGCGAGCGGCTCGGCCTCGACCCGGCGCGGCCGACCGGTGTGGTCCTCTTCGGCGGCCACGGGTCGGCGTCGATGGAGCGAATCGCGCACGAACTGGACGACGTGCAGTTGCTGCTGATGTGCGGCCACAACGAGGCGCTCGCGCGCCGGCTCGAGCGGCGCCGATCCATGGCGCCGCACGCGGTGCTGGGCTTCACGCGCGAGGTGCGACGCTATCTGCAACTGGGCGACTTTTTCATCGGCAAGCCCGGCCCCGGCAGCTTGAGCGAAGCGGTGCACGTGGGGCTTCCGGTGATCACGTTCCGCAACGCGTGGACCATGCCGCAGGAGCGCTACAACGCCGAGTGGGTGCGCGAGCACGGCCTAGGTCTGGTGCTCGCCTCGCCGCGCGGAATACGCGCCGCCGTACAGCGGCTGATCGACGAGCTGGACCACTACCGCGCGCGCGTCGAGCGAGTGCCGAACCGCGCGGCGTTCGAGCTGCCGGGTGTCATCGCCCGCGTGCTGGCGCACGGCGCAAAGGCGCACGCCGCCGACGGATCGGACGCGCCCGAAACGCTCTGCGCCGCGCTGCCGGCCGACTGACGGCGCCCGACGACTTCACGGCGTTGACCGGCACGAACCGGGCGCCAATCCGCGCCGCGCGTCAATCCGCATCCAGCCCTTCCACGCTGCCCGCCTGCGCGCGGCGCAGGCGATCGCGCACGGCCTCCCATTCCGGGGTGGCCGGCGGCCAGGCGACGAGGATGCGCTCGGCGCCGCAGGCGTCGAGTTCGTGCAGAAACGCGTACAGCCGCCGCGCGTACTCGTCCGCGGCGGCCGGCGCGATCAGCCGCAGCACCACGTCGGCGGTGCGGTCGAACAGCGCCAGCGGCGGCGCCAGCACCGCGATCCTCTTGCCGCGCAGCGCGTTGACGCGCGCGTGAAGCTGCGCCGGCGGCACCAGCTCCAGCGGCGTGCGCGGCGCGTAGTGTTTCTCCAGCCGGCCGGAGGCGCGCGGCGCATCGCTTGCCGCATCCGGCAGCGGTGAGCCCAGCACCGCTTCGATCTGCGCGCGCGTGATCGCGCCCGGCCGCAGCAGCCGCGGCGCCGCACCCGACAGATCGACGATCGTCGATTCGATGCCGACCGGGCACGGCCCGCCATCCAGGATCAGATCGACGCGACCTTCGGGCTTCTCGCCCAGGTCTGCCCTCACGTGCGCCGCGGTGGTGGGGCTGATGCGGCCGAACGAATTGGCGCTCGGCGCGGCGAGCGCCGCTGCGGCGTCGCCGCGCTTCTCGCACCACGCCGCGAGCAGCGCGCGCGCCCACGGGTGCGCGGGCGCGCGCAGCCCCACCGTGTCCTGGCCGCCGGTGAGCCCATCGTGCGCGCGGCGGCTGCGCGCCAGCACCAGCGTCAGCGGACCCGGCCAGAACGCCCGCGCCAGCGCCTGCGCCGCGCCCGGCGCCTCGCGCGCCCAGGCGTCGAGCGCCTCCGCTCCGGCCACGTGGACGATCAGCGGATGATCGGCCGGGCGGCCCTTCGCCTCGAAGATCGCGCGCACCGCGCGCTCGCAGTCGGCATCCGCCGCCAGCCCATACACGGTTTCGGTCGGCACCGCGACCAGCCCGCCGGCGGCGAGCACCTCGACCGCGCGCGCGATCGCCGCGCCATCGACCGCGCGCGTCATCGCACTGGCGGCAGCCCGAGCACGCGCGCCACTTCGTTGGCGCGCGCGATCGCCTGCTCGACGGTGGCGTCGAGCACGGTGACGTGTCCCATCTTGCGCCCCGGCCGCGCCTCCTTCTTGCCGTACAGGTGCAGCCGGCTGCCCGCGATGCGCAGCACGCCGGACCAGTCGGGTTCGCGCAGGCGCCCGCCGTCGAACCACAGGTCGCCCAGCAGATTGAGCATCACCGCGCAGGCCATCTGCACGGGGCTGCCGAGCGGCAGCCCCGCCAGCACGCGCGCCTGCTGTTCGAACTGGCTGGTGACGCAGGCGTCGATCGTGTAGTGGCCGCTGTTGTGCGGGCGCGGCGCGATCTCGTTGACCACCAGGTGGCCGTCGGTGGCGTCTTCGAGCACGAAGTATTCGACGCACAGCACGCCGACGTAATGCATCGCTTCGGCGATACGGGTGGCGTAGTGCCGCGCCTGCTGCTGCAATTGCGGCGCGATGCGCGCCGGCGCGATGCTGGCGGCGAGAATCCCGTGGCGGTGCTCGTTTTCCGCCACCGGGAAGGCGACGGTGGCGCCGTCGGCGCCGCGCGCCACGACGCAGGAGATTTCCTGCCGCAGGTGCAACCGTTTCTCGAGCACGCATGGCACGCCGCGCAGACGGCTCCATGCCTCGCGCGCCTCGTCCACGCTGGCGACGTTCACCTGGCCCTTGCCGTCGTAGCCGAGCCGCGCGGTCTTCAGGATCCCCGGGAAGAGCTGCGGATCGACGGCGCGGAAGTCGTCGATGCGCGCGATCAGCGCGTGCGGCGCGACCGGGATGTGCAGGCCGGACACGAAGCGCTTTTCCAGCGCGCGGTCCTGCGCGATCGCCACCGCATCGGCCGACGGCGCCACGCGCACGCGGCCGGCCAGCCGCGACAGCGCGGAGGCCGGGACGTTTTCGAACTCGGTCGTCACGGCACGGCAGCGGCTCGCCAGATGGTCGAGCGCGGCCGCGTCGTCGTAGGCGGCGACGATCTGCTCGTCGGCCGCCTGCCCGGCGGGCGAATCCGGGGTCGGGTCGAGCACGCACACGCGAAAGCCCATCGACTGCGCCGCGTGCACGAACATGCGGCCGAGCTGTCCTCCGCCCAGCAAGCCCAGCCATGCGCCGGGCGCGATCGGACCCTCGTGCATCGGACTACAGCGGCAACGTCATGTTGCGCGCGCGCTCGGTCTGCGTGGCGCGGTACTGCGCGAGCTTCATCGCCAGGTCGGCGTCCGCGACCGCCAGCATCGCGACCGCGAACAGCGCGGCGTTGGCCGCGCCGGCTTCGCCGATGGCGAAGGTGGCCACCGGCACGCCCTTCGGCATCTGCACGATCGACAGCAGCGAATCGCGGCCGGCCAGATACTTGGATGCCACCGGCACGCCGAGCACCGGGATCACGGTCTTCGCCGCCAGCATGCCCGGCAAATGGGCGGCGCCGCCGGCGCCGGCGATGATCGCGCGCAAGCCGCGCTCGCGCGCGGATTCCGCGTACGCGAACATTTCGTCCGGCATGCGGTGCGCCGACAGCACCTGGGCCTCGAAGGGGACGCCGAACTCCTTCAGCACGTCGCAGGCGTGCCGCATCGTCTCCCAATCGGAGTCCGAGCCCATCACGACGCCGATCAGCGGCGCGTTCTTGCCGGTGCGGGAATTCATGCGGCGCTCGACGTGGGCAATGGGACAGGCGCGCCGATTCTACCGGCGCACGCCGCGCCGCCGCCTCTCACGCCAGGTTGCGCAGCTCGCGCAGCGCCACCGACAGCATCGCCAGATCGGCGCTCTTCGCCTCGCCCAGTTCGGCCAGCAGCCGCTGCGCGCGCTGCAGCGGCGCGGCGTTGCGCGCCGACCAGGACTCGAGCAGTTGCGCGCAGTCGCCGCTGCCGTGCCCCACCGCCTCCAGCGTGATCGCGCGCTGCAGATCGGCGAGTTCCTCGGCGAGCGCCGTCTTTGCCAGCCCGGGCCAGTGGCCGTCGGCGGCAAGCGCTTCGATCTGCTGCTTCAGGCGCGCCAGCCCGAGCCGCTCGCCCACCGCCGCGTACACCGCGGCCACGTCCTGCAGCTTGCGCTGCGTGGCCTCGGCCACTTCGGTGATGTCGAGCGCCGCGTACAGCCGCTCGAAGCCATCGACCTCGCGCGCCAGCGCCTCCGGCACGCCGGCATCGATCCAGCGCCGCGCGCGCGCCGAGGCCGCCTCGCCCGCCGGCACACCGCTGCGCAACGCCGCCACCGCCGGCGCGAAACGCGAGAACACGGTTTCCATCGGATCGTTCAGCCGCCGCGAGCGCAGGAACCAGGTCACGACGCGCGCGCCGACGCGGCCGGCCGCCAGCACCATTTCCGCCTGCACCGCGTCCGGCACGCGGTCATCGAGCGCCTCGATGCTCTGCCACAGCGGCACGAACCCGAACACCTCGCGCCCGAGCAGGTACGCGCGCACGATCTGCGGCGCTGAGGCGCCGGTGGTCTCCATCAACCGGTGCACGAAGGTGGCGCCGGCGCGGTTGATCATGCTGTTGACCACGTGCGTGGCGATGATCTCGCGCCGCAGCGGGTGCTTCGGGATGTAGGCAGCGAAGCGGCTGCGCAGCGCCGCCGGGAAGTAGCGCGCCAGCGCCGTGCCGATCCACGGATCCTCCGGGACGTCGGAGGCGAGCAGCTCGTCGAACAGCCACATCTTGCTGTAGGCGAGCAGCACCGCCAGCTCGGGCCGCGTCAGCCCGATGCCGCGCGCCTTGCGCTCGGCGATCTCCTCCTCGCTGGGCAGGAACTCCAGCGCGCGGTTCAGCCGGCCGCTCTTCTCCAGGAAGCGGATGAAACGCGCCTGCTGGTCGAGCAGCTTCACGCCGATGCGCGCGGTGTACGAGATCGACTGCGTCTGGAAATAGTTGTCGCGCAGCACCAGCGCGGCGACTTCTTCGGTCATCTGCGCCAGCAGCGCGTTGCGCTGCTTCTCGGTCAGCTCGCCCTCGGCGATCGCCAGCCCCAGCAGGATCTTGATGTTGACCTCGTGATCCGAGGTGTCCACCCCGGCCGAGTTGTCGATGGCGTCGGTGTAGAGCCGCACGCCGTTGAGGGCTGCCTCGATGCGCCCGCGCTGCGTGAAGCCGAGGTTGCCGCCTTCGGCGACCACGCGGCAGCGCAGCTCGCGGCCATCGATGCGCACCGCGTCGTTGGCGCGGTCGCCCACTTCCGCGTGCGATTCGGTCGAGGCCTTGACGTAGGTGCCAATGCCGCCGTTGTACAGCAGATCGACCGGCGCGCGCAGGATGGCCGAGATCAGTTCGTTTGGCGTCAGCTGCTCGGCGTCGATGCCCAGCACGCGCCGCGCCTGCGGCGAGATCGGGACGCTCTTGGCCGCGCGCGGCCATACGCCGCCGCCCGCGGCGGTCAGCGCCGCGTCGTAGTCGGCCCACGAGGAGCGCGGCAGCTCGAACAGGCGCTTGCGTTCCTCCCAACTGCGCGCGGCATCGGGGTCGGGGTCGATGAAGATGTGGCGATGGTCGAACGCCGCCACCAGTTTGATGTGCCTGGACAGCAGCATGCCGTTGCCGAACACGTCGCCCGACATGTCGCCGATGCCGACCACCGTGAAATCGGTCGTCTGCGTGTCGATGCCCAGCTCGCGGAAATGGCGCTTCACACTCTCCCACGCGCCGCGCGCGGTGATGCCCATCTTCTTGTGGTCGTAGCCGGCCGAGCCGCCGGAGGCGAACGCGTCGCCGAGCCAGAAGCCGTATTCCTTCGCGACCGCGTTGGCATAGTCGGAGAAGGTGGCGGTGCCCTTGTCGGCCGCGACCACCAGGTACGGGTCGTCGTCGT
>JAKANT010000026.1 GCA_021823635.1 Pseudomonadota bacterium | reverse complement strand
TCGTGCAGGAGCGGCTCGAGCGCGAGTACGACATGGATCTCATCACCACCGCGCCATCGGTCGTCTACGAGGTGCTGCTGCGCGACGGCACGGTGCTGCAGGTCGAGAACCCGTCCAAGCTGCCGGATCCGGCGCGCATCGAGGAGATTCGCGAGCCGATCGTGACGGTCACGATCTTCGTGCCGCAGGAATACGTCGGCGCCGTGATGACGCTGTGTACCGGCAAGCGCGGCACGCAGGTCAACATGGCGTATCACGGGCGCCAGGTGCACCTGACCTACGAGCTGCCGCTGGCGGAGATCGTGCTCGACTTCTTCGACCGGCTGAAGTCGATTTCGCGCGGTTATGCCTCGATGGACTACGAATTCAAGGAGTACCGCGCGGCCGACGTGGTGCGGGTCGACATGCTGATCAACGGCGACCGCGTCGATGCGCTGTCGATCATCGTGCATCGGAGCAACGCGCAGTTCCGCGCGCGCGAGATCGCGGCCAAGATGCGCGAACTGATTCCGCGCCAGATGTACGACGTCGCGATCCAGGCCGCGATCGGCGCCAACATCATCGCGCGCGAGAACATCAAGGCGTTGCGCAAGAACGTGCTCGCCAAGTGCTACGGTGGCGACGTCACGCGCAAGAAGAAGCTGCTGGAGAAACAGAAAGCCGGCAAGAAGCGCATGAAACAGGTCGGCACGGTGGAAATTCCGCAGGAGGCGTTCCTCGCCATCCTGCAGGTGGAGGACAAGTGAACTTCGCGTTGATCCTTTTCATCCTGCTGGTGGTCAGCGGCGTGATGTGGCTGCTCGACGTGCTGCTGCTGAAGAAGCAACGCCTGGCGGCGGCCGATGCGGCGCTGGCCGATTTCGACGCCCGTCACGCCGGCCGCACCGGCGACGCCGCGATCGCGGCCGAACGCGGCAGACTGCACGAGCGGATGGTGCGGCGGCCCTGGTACCTGGAGTACACGGCCAGCTTCTTTCCGGTGATCCTGGTGGTTTTCGTGCTGCGCTCGTTTTTCTTCGAGCCGTTCCGCATCCCGTCGGGTTCGATGCTGCCGACGCTGCACATCGGCGACCTGATCCTGGTCAACAAGTACGCCTACGGCGTGCGGCTGCCGGTGATCCACACCAAGATCATCGACGTCGGCAGTCCGCAGCGAGGCGACGTGATGGTGTTCCGCTTCCCGCACAACACGTCGCAGGACTACATCAAGCGCGTGGTCGGGCTGCCTGGCGACCGCGTCGAGTACCTCAACCGGCGGCTGATCATCAACGGCGAACCGGTGCCGTTGCGCAGAATCGAGCGCTACTTCGAGGAAGGGCGAGTGCAGTACTACGACCAGTACGTCGAGACGCTCGGCCGCGTCGAGCACCGCATCATCGTCAACGACGGCCCCGGCGTGCCGGCCGTGCCCGCCTATCAGCACACGCACCCGCAGGCGTGCCGCTACACGGCCGAAGGGGTGAGCTGCACGGTGCCGCCGGGCCACTATTTCGTGATGGGCGACAATCGCGACAACAGCGAGGACAGCCGTTTCTGGGGCTTCGTGCCCGAGGGCAACATCGTCGGGCGCGCCTTTTTCATCTGGATGAATTTTGGCAATATCGGCCGCATCGGCAGCTTCGACTGACGGCGCGGTTTGAACACGGAGAAATCGATGCATACGTTCGCCCCGCGTGCGCGCCAGCATGGCCTGAGCCTGGTCGGCCTGCTGTTCATCGGTCTGATCGTGGTGTTGTTGCTGCTTCTGGGCGCGAAGCTGGTGCCGGCGATCGTCGAATACATCGCCATCGAGCGCGCCGTGCAGAAGATCAAGAACGAGGGCAAGACGGTGGGCGAGATTCGCGCCGCGTTCGAGCGGCATGCGACGATCGACGACATCAAATCGATCACCGCGCGCGACCTCGACATCACCAAAGAGGGCGACCGCGTCGTCATTTCATACGCGTACCAGTACAACATCCAACTGCTCGACAACGTCCGGCTGGTGATCGATTTCTCCGGCACGACGCGCGACCGCACCACCAAGGCGGTGCCGTGACGGCGAGCGGTAGGGGCGGGCGGGATGGACTTGGCAGCGCTTGAAGAGCGCCTCGGCTATCGCTTCGCGCAGCGCACGCTGCTGGAACAGGCGGTCACGCATCGCAGCCACGGAGCCGTGCACAACGAACGGCTCGAGTTCCTCGGCGACGCGGTGCTGAACTGCACGATTGCGCACCTGCTGTACCAAAAGTACGCGCGCTTGAACGAAGGCGATTTGTCGCGCCTGCGCGCCAACCTGGTCAAGCAGCAGTCGCTGGCGGAAATCGCGCAGCAGCTCGGATTGGCCGAGTTCCTGCGCCTCGGCGAAGGCGAGATGAAGAGCGGCGGCTTTCGGCGGCCGTCGATCCTGGCCGACACGATGGAAGCGACGATCGGCGCGGTGTTCGTCGACGGCGGTTTCGATGCCGCGCGCGACGTGATCGGCAGGCTGTTCGAACCGGTGTTGAAGGGTGTGGACCCGAAGACGCTCGGCAAGGACAGCAAGACGCTGCTGCAGGAGTACCTGCAGGGCAAACGCTTGCCGCTGCCGGTGTATTCGGTGGTGGAGACGCGCGGCGCCGCGCACAACCAGGAGTTCGAGGTCGAGTGCGCGATCCCGAAGCTGGAAATCAGCGTGCGCGGCACCGGGCGCAGCCGGCGCGCGGCCGAGCAGTCTGCGGCGAAGCTCGCGCTGGAAAGTGCGCAAAGCGTGTTGCAGGCGCTGCGCCGTTCCAAACGCAAAGCGGCGGGCGACTCGGCGGGCACCGAGACGCCCGCGGCACCGGCACCGACGCCGCCGCAGCCGGCGCAGGAGGTGGCCAACGAGGCGCCCGCCACGGCCGAGCCGCCGGCGCCGAGCTGACGGCATGAACGGCACCGCCGTCGCCCGCACCGGAATGGTGGCCATCGTCGGCCGCCCCAATGTCGGCAAGTCGACGTTGCTCAACGCGCTGGTCGGCGCGCACGTATCGATCACGGCGCGCAAGCCGCAGACGACGCGTACCCGCGTTCTCGGCGTTTTGACGCAAGGAACGCCGCCGGCGACCACGCAGTTCATCTTCGTCGACACGCCCGGCTTGCAGACGAAAGCCCGCACGCTGCTGGCGCGCCGCATGAACGAGAGCGTGCGCACTGCGCTGGCGGGTGTCGATGCGGTGGTGCTGGTGATCGATGCGCGCGGCTGGCACCCAGCCGACGACGCGGTCCTGGCGTTGCTGCCGGCGCAGCGCGGCAACGTGATCCTGGCGCTAAACAAGACCGATACCTTGGCCCGCTACGACGATGTGCTGCCGGTGCTCGCCGACTGCGCGCGCCGCTACCCGTTCGCGGCGCTGGTGCCGGTGAGCGCGGAAAAGCGGCGCCAGCTCGACGAGCTGCTCGACGAGATCGCCAAGCTGCTGCCGCCCGGCGAGCCGCTGTTCGACGCCGACGCCGTCACCGATCGCAGCCTGCGCTTCCTGGCCGCGGAAACGATCCGCGAAAAGGCGTTTCGGTTGCTGGGCGACGAACTTCCTTACGGCATCGCGGTGGCGATCGAGCGCTGGCAGGAAACGCAGCAGCGGGTCGAGATCGTGGCGGCCCTGATCGTCGAGCGCGAATCGCACAAGCCGATCGTGATCGGCGCGCGCGGTGCCAAGCTGCGCGAGATCGGGCGCCTGGCGCGTGCCGACATCGAGACTCTGATCGGCAAGCCGGTGGTTCTGCGCACGTGGGTGCGCGTCAAGCGCGGCTGGAGCGAGGACGCCGGCACCCTGCGCGCGCTCGGCTATGAATGACCTTGGCGTCGGTGGCCGGGCGCGGCTGCGTCGCGCACACGAGCATCGCGTCGATCAGCAGCCGGCGCTGGTGCTGCACTCCTATCCGTGGCGCGAGACGAGCCTGATCGTCGAGGCGTTCACGCGCGACCACGGCCGCCTGGCGCTGGTGGCGCGCGGCGCCAAGCGTCCGACCTCGCAGTTCCGCGGTCTGCTGACGCCTTTCTCGCCGCTGCTGCTGTCGTGGAGCGGACGCCACGAGATCAAGTCGCTGGTGCGGGTAGAGTGGTGCGGCGGGCTGCCGCCGTTGCGCGGGTCGGCGCTGTTCGCCGGCTTCTACCTGAACGAGCTGCTGGTACGCCTGCTGGCGCGCGACGATCCGCACGAGCGGCTGTTCGCGCGCTATGTCGAGACGCTCGGCGCGCTGGCGCGGCCGGAACGCGAGCCGGAGGCGGCGTTGCGCGCATTCGAGCTCGATCTTCTGCGCGAGACCGGGCATGCGCCGGCGTTCGATCAGTGCGCGGACGGCGCGGTGGTGGACGCCGGCGCGACCTACCGGCTGGACCCGCAACGCGGGCTGGTACGCGTCGAAGGGCTGCCCGGCGACGACGACGCGCTGCTGCTGCCGGGGCGGTCGGCGCTGGCGATCGCGCGCGGCGATTTCGCGGCGCCCGAGGCGGCCGCCGACTGCAAACGGGTGCTGCGGTACCTGATTCGTTACCATCTGAACGGCCAGCCGTTGAACACGCGCCGTATCCTGAACGACTTGCACCGACTGTGACCGCACTGAGCGTCAATCTGAACAAAGTCGCCTTGTTGCGCAACACGCGCACGATCGGCATTCCGAGCGTGACCAGGATGGCCGAAATCGCGCTCGCCGCCGGCGCCGATGGCATCACCGTGCATCCGCGCCCCGACGGCCGCCACGTGCGCGCACCGGACGTCGCCGCGCTGGCGGAGCTGCTGCGGCGCTGGCCGGCGGCGGAGTTCAACATCGAGGGCAACCCGTTCCATCAGTTGATGCAATACGTCCAGCAGGCACGGCCGCAGCAGTGCACGTTCGTCCCCGACGACACGGGCGCTTTCACGTCCGACCACGGCTGGGATCTGGCGCGCGACGGCGAGCGCCTGCGTCCGCTGATCGAAGAGGCCAAGTCGCTCGGGGTGCGCGTCAGCCTGTTCATGGATCCGGTGCCGGAAGCGATGGCGGCCGCGGCGGCGCTGGGCGCCGATCGCGTCGAGCTGTACACCGAGCCGTACGCACGCGCGTTCGGCAGCGCCGAGCAAGGCGCCGTGCTCGAGCGCTACCGGCAGGCGGCGCAGGCCGCGCTGGCGGCCGGCCTCGGGGTCAACGCCGGGCACGACCTCAACCTGGCCAATCTGGCGCCTTTCCTGCGCGCCGTGCCGGGCGTATCCGAGGTGTCGATCGGTCATGCGCTGATTGCCGATGCGCTGGAGTTCGGGCTCGCCGAAACCGTACGCAAGTACCAGGCCGAAATCCGCCAGGCCGGCGCCGGCCGGCCCTTGCCGTGATCCACGGCATCGGCGCCGACATCGTGGAGATCGCGCGTATCGACGACGCGCTGCGCCGCTTCGGCCGCCGCTTCGCCGAGCGCGTGCTCGGCCCGCACGAATTGCAGCGCTTCGATGCGCGCAGCGCGCGTTCCGCGTCGCGCGGTCTGGCGTTTCTCGCCACGCGTTTCGCCGCCAAGGAGGCGGTGTCGAAGGCGCTCGGACTCGGCATGCGACAGCCGATGAGTTGGCGCGCCGTCGAGATCGTCAACGAGGCGAGCGGGCGGCCGGTCGCGCTGACGCATGGCGCGTTGGCCGCTTACGTGGACGCGCGCAGGCTACGGCTGCACGTCACGGTCAGCGACGAGCGCGGCTTCGCGCTCGCCTACGCGGTGGCCGAGACGGCGGAGAGCTGAATGCTCGGACCGGTAGTGCTCGACCTCGAAGGCACGCGACTGACCGCGGTCGAGCGCGAGCGGTTGCGTCATCCGCTGGTCGGCATGGTGATTCTGTTCGCGCGCAACTTCGTCGATGGCGCGCAGCTCGCCGCTCTGACGGCCGAGATACGCGCGCTGCGCGAGCCGCCGCTGGCGATCGCGGTCGATCACGAAGGCGGCCGCGTGCAGCGCTTCCGCGCCGGCTTCACGCCCATTCCGCCGATGGCCGAACTGGGCCGCTATTGGGACCACGACCCGCTCGCAGCTTGCCGCACCGCCGTCTCCGCCGGCTACGTGATCGGCGCCGAGCTGCGCGCGCACGGCATCGACCTGACGTTCGCGCCGGTGCTCGATCTCGACTGGCAGCGCAGCGGGGTGATCGGCGATCGCGCGCTGCACGCCGACGCGCGCGTGGTCACGATGCTCGCCAACCATCTGTGCCATGGTTTGGCGCTGGCCGGCATGGCCAATTGCGGCAAACATTTCCCGGGCCATGGCTGGGCACGGGCCGACTCCCATCACGAGGCGCCGCGCGACGAGCGTCCACTCGAGCGGATACTGGCCGCCGATGCGGCGCCGTACCGCGCGCTCGGCGTTTCGCTGGCGGCGGTGATGCCGGCGCACGTCGTATACGAGCAGGTCGATTCGCTGCCGCCCGGCTTTTCGCGCCGCTGGCTGCAGCAGATTCTGCGCGCAAGGCTCGGCTTCAGCGGCGCCGTGTTTAGCGACGATCTGTCGATGGCCGGGGCGCGAGTGGCCGGCGGCGTGCTCGACAGCGCGCAGGCGGCGATCGAGGCTGGCTGCGACTTCGTGCTCGTGTGCAACGATGCGGCGGCCGCCGACCGTGTGCTCGACGGCTTGCGCTGGCGGCCCTCGCAAGACTTCGAGCGGCGCAGCGCCCGGATTCGGCCGCGCGGGGTGCCGATTGACGCCGATTGGCTGGCTGCCGATCCGGTCTATCGCAGCGCACGCGCCGACATCGAAGGATGGCGGCGCGCGCTGGCGGTCAAGCCCGCTCGACGTAAGTCCCGTCGTCGGTCTTGACGCGGATCTTTTCGCCGGCGCTGATGAAGGGCGGCACCTGCACGGTGATGCCGGTTTCGAGTTTGGCCGGCTTGAACGTCGTCGTCGCGGTGGCGTTCTTGATCGCCGGCTCGGTGTCGACGACCTCGAGCACAACGGTCGCCGGCAGCTCCACGCCGATCGTGCGGCCGTTGTGGAAGTTGATATCGACTTCCATGTTCGGCAGCAGATATCCGGTCTGACCCTCCAGATAGTCGGCCGACAGCGCCAACTGCTCGAAGGTCTCGTTGTCCATGAAGACGTACTCGTCGCCCTGCTGGTACGAATACGTCATGCGGCGCTTGTCGATGTACGGGCGCTCGACCTTCTCGTCGGTGGACAGCCGCTCGTTGCGCTTCTGCCCGCTCTCGATGTCCTTCATCTCGAGCTGCATGTAGGCGCCGCCCCGGCCTCCGACGTGCACGTGATACGACTTCAACACGCGCCACAGGCGTTTGTCCCATTCGATCAGGTTGCCGGCGCGAATTTCGGTGGCGAGAATCTTGGCCATTGCAGTTCCGCTGACGCCGGGAAGGAGCGCCGCGGTGTCGCCCCGTAGAATCCCGCCGTCTTTCGACTGTTGAATCGACACGCGATTATAGGGTGGCGGGTCGCAGTATCTCGTGTCTGCGGTTTCTTCCTCGACTACCAGAGCCTTCGATCCGAAGGCTTTCGTCGACCGCCTGCCGCATCTTCCCGGTGTTTACCGGATGCTGGCGGCCGACGGCACCGTGCTTTACGTCGGCAAGGCGCGCGACCTCAAAAAGCGCGTCGCCTCGTACTTCAACAAAGGGGTGGCGCCGCGCACCGCGCTGATGCTGCAGCAGCTGGCGGCGATCGAGACCACCGTCACACGCTCCGAGGCCGAGGCGCTGCTACTGGAGAACAACCTGATCAAGGCGCACGCGCCGCGCTTCAACGTCCTGTTCCGTGACGACAAGTCGTATCCGTACCTGAAGTTTTCCGATCATCCGTTTCCCCGCATCGCCTATTACCGCGGGGCGACCGACCGTCGCGCGCGTTACTTCGGGCCGTTTCCGAACGCGTGGGCGGTGAAGGACAGCATCCGCGAGCTGCAGAAGGTGTTTCGCCTGCGGACCTGCGACGACACCTCGTTCGCGCATCGCGCGCGGCCGTGCCTGCTGTATCAGATCCAGCGCTGCAGCGCTCCGTGCGTGGGCCTGATCGATGCCGAAAGCTATGCGCAAGACGTCGAACGCGCGTTGCGCTTTCTGCGCGGCCAGTCGCGTGAAGTGACGGCGGAACTGGAGGCGCGCATGCAGGCGCTGGCGGCCGAACTGAAGTTCGAGCAGGCCGCCGTCGTGCGCGACCAGCTGGGCGCACTGGCGCGCGTGCTGCACCAGCAGGCGGTGGACACGACCGGCGCCGACACCGACGCCGACGTGATTGCGGTCGCCTGCGAGGGGGGCGCGGCGTGCGTGAACCTGGCGCTGGTGCGTGGCGGCCGCCACCTGGGCGACCGCGCGTACTTTCCGCTGCGCGGCGGCGAGCAGCCGGACGGCGCCGAGGTACTCGAAGCCTTCGTCTCGCAGCATTACCTCGAGCAGCCATGTCCGCCGCTGCTGATCGTCAACGTCGCCGTAGACACCGTCGAACTGCGGCAGATGCTTGCCGGCGGCGGCCGTGCCCCGCAGATCCTGCGCGTTGGCGACGCCGGACTGAAAGGGCAGCGGCGGCGCTGGCTGGAGATGGCGGAAGAAAACGCCCGTCTCGCGCTGGCGCGGCGGCAGGCAGAGCAAGGCTCGCAGCAGGCGCGCACGCGTGCGCTGATCGACGCGCTCGGCCTGGAAGTCCCGGACGGTGACCCGGCGAGGCTTCGGGTCGAATGCTTCGACGTCAGCCACACGATGGGCGAGGCCACCCAGGCCGCGTGCGTGGTGTACGAGCACCACGCGATGCGCACGGCCGAGTATCGGCGCTTCAACATCGAGGGCATCACCGGCGGCGACGACTACGCCGCGCTACGCCAGGCGCTGCAGCGGCGCTACGCGGCGCCGGCGCGCGGCGAGGGCGTATTGCCGCAGCTCGTCCTGATCGACGGCGGTGCGGGGCAGGTGGCGGTCGCGCGCCAGGTGTTCGAGGAGCTCGGGCTCGATCTTGCGCTGCTGGTCGGGGTCGCCAAAGGCGAAGAACGAAAGTTCGGGCGCGAGGAACTGGTCTTTGCGGACGGCCGCCCACCGCTGCAATTGGGGCGCGATTCGCCGGCGCTGGCGCTGATCGCGCAGATCCGCGACGAAGCGCATCGGTTCGCCATCACCGGGATGCGCGCACGGCGCGCCAAAGCGCGCAAGACCTCGCAGCTGGAGGAGCTGGAAGGCATCGGGCCGAAGCGGCGGCAGAGGCTGCTCGCGCATTTTGGCGGCCTGCGCGGATTGCAGGCCGCGTCGATCGAGGACATCGCGCGCGTCGAGGGGCTTTCGCGTAATCTCGCCACGCGCATCTACGCGCGTCTGCACGGCCAGACGGTGCCGACCGAGAATGCCTCTTAACGCACCGATGATCCTGACCTGGGCGCGGATCGCGATGATCCCGCTCGTGGTCGGCGTCTTCTACGTGCCCGAGCCATGGCTGTCGCTGCCGTGGAAGAACGCGACCGCGTGCGCGCTGTTCGTCGTGGCGGCGCTGACCGACGCCTTCGACGGTTACGTCGCGCGCAAGTACGGCCTGATCACCAAGCTCGGGGCGTTTCTCGACCCGGTGGCCGACAAGCTGATGGTGTGCGCGGCGCTGATCGTGCTGTTGGCGCTGGACCGCGTCGGCGCGTTCGTTGCGCTGGTGATCATTGGACGAGAAATAGCGATCTCGGCGCTGCGCGAATGGATGGCGCAGATCGGCGCGCATGCGAGTGTCGCGGTCAGCTCGCTTGGCAAGTTGAAGACCGCCGCACAGATGGTCGCGATACCGATGCTGCTGTTTCACGACCGCTTGTTCGGCGTGATCGACATCGGCCAAATCGGAACCGTGCTGATTTACCTGGCGGCCGTCCTGACCGTTTATTCGATGCTCTACTACCTCAGGATGGCTTGGCCGCACCTGGCGCAGCGCGGCGCGCGCTGACGGCGCGCGCCGGCCGCAGGCCGGCGCCCCGATCTTGTTTTGACAGCACATTGACGGCCGATATAATCGCGTTCGCGTCGCGGGAATAGCTCAGTTGGTAGAGCGCAACCTTGCCAAGGTTGAGGTCGCGAGTTCGAGACTCGTTTCCCGCTCCAGATACTCAGGGGAAGTCGATATGGCTTCCCCTTTTTCTTCGCCGTCGGCCGCTACAATGCGTGACGCGTGGCGGGGTGGCAGAGTGGCCATGCAGCGGACTGCAAATCCGTGTACGCCGGTTCGATTCCGACCCC
>JAKANT010000025.1 GCA_021823635.1 Pseudomonadota bacterium | reverse complement strand
AACAGCAGCGGCTTGCCCTTGGTGCCGGGCGGCTTCATCTCCCACATGCCGTTCTTCTGCATTTTCATCACGTCCTCCAGGGCGCCTGCGGACGCCGTGTCGGCCCCACCGAGCGCGGTGACCAACATCGCGAGCAGTGCGATGGCAGTGCGATTCATCGTGCTTCTCCTCTTCGTCGACAGCGCGCAGCCCGCGCATGGAAGGCAACATAGGGGGCCGGCTCTTACCGATGGCTTACCGGCGAGCGCGCCGCGGCGGATCGACGGTCGGTCGCCGGCAGACTCTGGTCAGCAGCGCACGCGCAACCGGCCCCCTTGTCGACTCTGCGCAGGGCGTCACCGCCCTCGCGCTGGAGGATCGACCGCCGGGCCAGCAGATGCCGAAGGACGCCAGTTCGGGGCGCTGCGGCGCTTTTTGTTCGTGGCGCACTGGCGTCCGGCAGCGCGGGCATGCACCGGTTCACTTCGACGCGGGCTTCGGGCAATCCGACTTCACGAACCGCCACTCCTCGGTCGACGTGCTGATCTGCCCGCCGTTGTCGATGGTGGCGTTGACGACCACGTGCTCGCGGCTCTTGACCTGCGTGGTGGAGCGGGTGGTCGAGCCCATGCACTGCATGGTGATCTTCACTCGCGTGCCGGTGACCTCCTCCTCGACGAGCTTGCACACCCCCTTGTTGCCGCCGAACTTGTCTCGCAGTTGCTGGAAGTCCAGGTTCTCGCGCGTCATGCAGGCATCGAGCGTCTGGTCCATCGTCACCTTGCCGCCCTTTTCCATCCGGATCGTCTTCTTCCAGTGGCCGGGCTTGATGTCGAGCACTTGCGCCTGCGCGGCAGGCATGACGAGCAGCAGCGCCGTGGCCGCCGCGCACAGCACGCGGCGCAGCGGCCGCCGTCTAGGCCCGTCCGGCGCGAGGCGGCGCGTGGGGCGACGGTGCAGATTGGCGACCGGGTTCATCGCGCGCCCTCCCGCGCGGCCGGTGCCGCCGGCTGCGCAGCGTCGCGCTTGCGCACCTGCTTCATCGCCTCGGCCTGCCCGGACCGCTCCATCTTGAAGGCCGGCTGCGTCTCCGCCTGTACCGCAGGCAGGGCCCGCGGGGCCATCTTGCCGGCCGCCGTGCTCGCCGGCCCAGGCGGCGAGGCGGCCGGGGCGTTCCAGTCAGGCTGCGCCTTGGCCGGCGCCTGCTGTGCCATGGCTGCAGCGATGGCGCCCGCGGTCGCGAGCGCAACGCTGGCAAGCTCGATCAGTGCGCGTGAGCGATTCATTCGTTTCTCCGCTGGAAGCGTGTGAGTCGGGTCGGGCGCGCCCCTCGTACCGAGGTCGCTTCGGACGCGGCGCGGCCATGGGTCGCACGCTAGGGCCGGCGCTCTTACCGATGGCTTACGCAAGCGCGTGAAACTTCGCGCGGCAGCGCGAGCGCGACGGCGATCGGCGCCGTCAGGGCGCGCAAGCGCCGGCTCGGGCACTCATTTCGGCAGCGTGGACGGCGGCGCCTCGGCCCCCGTTTGGGCGAAGGCAACGTCGACAAGGGCTAGCAACAGGACGCACGCGCCGAGGCGACGCAGGGGACGGCCGGGGTTTCGCAGCGCGCCGGTCACCGTTTCACTTCGCCGCGACGATCTGGCACGCCTTCACGTCCGGCACGGCGCGCACGAACTCCTTGGTCCACACCGGCACCTTGACCGGCTTCTCCCACAGCAGGAACTTGGCGTCGAAGCCGACCGAGCCCGTCAGCGTGAGCTGCGCACGGCGGCACGGCACCGGCGCCATCGAACCGGCGAGCGTCGTGTTGGCGGCCGTCACGAGGTCGATGAAACTGCCGGCGAACACGTGCTCGATCCCCAGGCCGAAGCCCAGCCGCGGAAACTGGAACGCCGCGAGCAGCGTCTGCGGGCCCAGCCCGATGCCGTCGGACTTCTCGAACTGGAAGTCTTCGAACTGCAGTGCGCCGACGGCGGCGTGCTCGACCTTGTTGGGCTCGCCCGGCAGCCGCATGTCGAAGCCCGTGCGGTCGGCGTGGAACTTCACGCCGGCCTTCATCGCGACGAAGGCATCGACGTTGGTCAGGCCGTCGTTGACCAGCAGCGCGCACCTCAACCGCAGCTGGAAGGGTATGCCGTCGATGACGATCGGCCAGCTCTTCTCGATCGGCGTGACGATGATGTCCTCTCCCTTGTACTCGCCCTTGGCGCCGCGTCCGGCGCGGGCCGTCAGCTCGACGCCGCCCTTGATGCGGTCGAGCAGCAGGCCGAGGTCGCGCAGCCGGTTGTCGCTGACGGCGATGCGGCCGGCCAGCTCGAAGTCCGTCAGCCGGCCGTCGAGCTTGACATCGACCTTCATGCCGTGACTGTCGCGGTTGAAATCGGCATCGAAGCGCAACAGCCCGCCGGTGTTGCTGTAGCCCGCGTCGACGTCGTACTCGCCGAGCTTGCCCTTATAGCGGTGCCCCTCGCCCGCATGCGCCGGGGGCAGCAGCGCATCGAGTGCCACGCGCGTCGGCGACCACCGGGCCGGCGCGGCCTGCACACGCAGGTCCTGCGCATGCCCGGAGGCAATCCGCAGGCCCTCGAACCTCATTTCGCCGTCGCGGATCAGCTCGGTGATCGCGCAGGCTTCGGGGGTCACCAGCAGGTCGCCGCCGTCGCGCTGCACGGCCTGCGCCTTGAACACGCCGACGTCCGACAGCACGACCACGCTGCCCGCCTTCACCTGCTCGGCGGCGGCGGCATCCAGTCGCAGCGCCTTGCGGTCGGCCGCGCGGCCTTTGAACGCCCGCGCGCCGTCCTTGATCACGACCGTCTGCGGCGTGAGCTTGAGCGATGGCGGAATGGTCGCGCTGCCGGCGCGCACCACGTCGGCCGCCACACTCGCTGCGGGCGCGGCGGCCTGTTCGCGCGAGCAGCCGGCCAGCGCCGCGATCGGCGCGGCCGCTGCGCCTTTCAGCAGCAACCGGCGCCGCGATGCGCGCAGTGCTTCGCTCATGGCGCCCTCGCCAACTCGATCTGCGCCGGCTTCTTGCCATCGGCGCCGACGACGAGCACGAGCTTCTGCGCGTCGGCCGGGACCCGATAGACCAGCTCGAAGTCCGCGCTCTGGTTGAAGGCGATGGCGCGCGCGAAGAGGCCGACCGCGGTGTTCATGCTCTGGCCGTCGGCCCGCAGTTCGAACGCCTCCTGCCCGATCGACACGCCGTTCTTGGCGCCCTTGTTGAGCACGGTGACGCGAATGCGCGCAAAGCGCTGGCCGTCGGTGGCGCGCTCGAAGAACCCGCCGCTGCGCGGGCCATCGAGTTCGAGCGCGGCCTGCGTCACCCGGTAGGTGACGGGGTCGCGGTAGCGGCTCGGGGCGACGGCCTCGCCGCCGGGCGCGAGCGCGATGCCGGTGGCCGGTGCGGGCTGGCCCACGGTCACGGTCTGCGGCGGCTTGCCGCTTTCGCTCACGGTGAGGGTGGCGCCCTCCCACGCGGTGCCGGCGGGCACGCTGCCGCTTAAGGCGAGGTCGGCCACCTGGCCCGAGCCGAAGCCCTGCAGGTGCTTGCGCAGCTGCGTGCCGTTGGCGAAGGCGAGCGTGAGCTGGCCGTCGAGCGGCACCTCGGCCTTCGACGGCGCGGTGGCCTGCACGGCGAGCGTAGCGGTCGCGTCCGCGCCGGCCGGCGCGATCACGCCGGACTTCGCCTCGAAGACGACGCCCGCGTACTGCAACGGCGGCAGTTGCGAGACGTCGAGCTTGCGCTCGGCCGGCGGTGGCGGAGGCGGCGGCGCAGCGGGTGGCGGCGGTGGCTCCGGTTTACTGCAGCCCGCGATCGCAGCGGCCGCCAGGGCGAGGGCGAAACGTCGGCGCTGCATCAGGCCACCCCTTTGCGCTGCGCGCGAAATGCGGCGACGAAGCGCTCGGTGGCTTCGACGTCGCCGGGCCCGAAGGTCGGGTCTTCGTCGCCCTGCACGGAGCCGCCGGATAGGTAGAACCACAGCCTGCCCTCGCTCCACGCCGCGTGTCCCGGGCCGCGCGGCGCGCCGGCCACCATCGCTTCCGCCGCAGCGGGCGAGGCCGCACGCCGCACCATCGCCCGCACCTCGTGACCGCCAGCGTCGTACGCGGCGTGCACGCCGCCCTGGTCGAGGCCGCCGAAGCGGTCGTTGACGAAGGTGCGCACCGCCTCGCCGATGCGCGGCGGCAGCAAGGCGTCGAGATCCGAGGTGCCGGCCTGCGGCGGCGTCGGCGGTTCGTTTGCGCTGGGCGCGTTGGCCGTGCCGCGCAGCTGGTCGAGCACGGCGCGCAGCGCATCGTCCGCGAAGCCGCGCCAGTCAAAGAGGAAGGGCATGGTCACTCCTGAAGGGTTGGCGGTGGCAAGCAACCCGGACCGGGCCGACGATCGCTGGCGAACCGCAGATGGCGTCAAGGGGCCTCAATTGCCGCGCGGAATGACGCCGGTGACCGACGTGCGCAGCGGCTTGGTCTTGTCGAACTTCGCGATGTCCTGCGGCAGCCCGTCCTGCGGCCGCGGCGAGTAGCTGTGCAGGATGCACAGATAGGACGTGGCCTTGTCGAGGTTGTGTGCCGACCCCATGTCGACCCGCACGTCGACGGTCCCGTTGAAGCTGCCGCCCGTCAGCGGCACATACTTTGTCGCGGACCGGTCCTGTTCCGATCTGATCGTGCACTCGATGGGCAGAAAGGGGGCGGCGCGCGGGTCGAAGTTCGCCAGCCGCACCGGCACCTGGATCGTGATGCTCCAGTCCGGCTTCATCGCCGCCGGCGTCGGTGCCATCGTCGATTGCGCTGCCACGGGCTGCGCCGTGCCGCTCAACAGCGCCGTCAGCGCGACCGCGCGCCAGCAGAAACTCCACGGCCGCAATGCAGAAACGAGGGTCATCGTCGTCTCCTCAACGCAAAGGCATCAGGGCCCGCTGCACGGTGGGATCGGTACGGCTGCCGAGGCCGTAGGCCTCGAGCGCGACCGGTGCCGTGACGTGCTGGCGCGGCGCGAAGCTGCCCAGGCCGTGCGCTTCGAGCGCGGCGCTGGCCACGATCAGCTGTACCGGGGGACCCGCAACGGCGCTGGCACCGAAGCCGGTCGCCTCCAGCGCATCGGCCGGGCGCACCACGCGCGGCGAGGCCGGACGTGCGAGGGCATCGGTCGCCGGCCCGGCGGGCGCAGCGGGATTCGCCGGCGCGACCGCGCTTGCGGGTGCCGGCGTGTTCTGCCCGGGCAGTGCGGACCAGTCGGGCTGGATGCTGGGCCGAACGCCGGGCTGAACCGGTCTCGCAGGGGTGGCGGTGCCGACTTGCGCCAGCGCGTTAGCGCCTGGCGCGAGACCTGCCGCCGCCACCAGCGCAGCGATCACGGCGGCTGCCCAAGGCAGGCCGTCGCGGCGATGCGAAGCGGCGCCTTCGTGCCCGCCGCACTGCGCAGCGCATCCGCTCATTGCGCCGCCTTCACGACCTTGGCGAACGCCCGCGCGCGCTCGACGTAGGCATCGTTCAATCCGTCACGGGCGCGCAACCCGACGCGGATCAGGCGCTTGCCGTCGTCGATGTGAAAGACGGCGACGCGGCCCTTGTCGGTCCGCACCAGCACCGCGTTGCGACCGAGGCCCGGTTCGTCGCTGACCTTGCGGTCTTCGCGCGTGTCGCGGCGCTCCTGGTCGATCGCTTGTTGCGCGATGCCCGACATCTCGATCACGCTGATCTCCAGCCGATCGGAGCCGCTGGCGTTGTTGGCCGCGGCGCTGCGGGTGGGGCCCAAGGCATCGCACTGCGGCGGCGCCTGCAGCGGCGTGCCGAAGACCGTCGGGCCGTGCTTGGCGAGCAGCGCGCACAGGTCGGCCGCGGCCGCCGGCAGCGCGGCCACGGCCATCGCCGCGGCGAGCATTGCACGCAACGCGCTCATCGCAGTTCTCCGGCTACGGCTTTGGCGAAAGCGCGGGCCTTGGCGGCATCGGCATCGCCGAATCCGTCGTCGCGGGCGAGCATGACGGTGGCGAACTGGTCCTTGACGGCGAACGTGATCTCGATGCTTCGGTTGTTGCGCTGGGACCAGGCACCTTTTCCGAGCCCCGGCTCGTCCACCGTCTCCCTGCCGCCGTTGCGTACGCTCTGGCGAATGCTGCTGACGGCCTCTTCTGCGATCCTGCCCGCCGAGGTCGACGACACGCGCAGCATCAGCGTGTCCTTGTTGTCGGGTGACCGGGCCAGGCAGAACTCGGGCGTCACCGACGTCGCCTTGTCGAGCGCAAGGCCGATGTCCTTCGGCGCATGCTTCTTGAACACGCTGCAGACATCGACCTTGGGCGGGGCGGCACTGGCCGGCCCCGGCAGTGCCGCCGCGAGCGCCAGGCCCAATGCCAGGGTCAGCCAACGGTTCCGTTTCATCGCGCTTCTCCTTCCGTGACGATGGAAAGCACGCTAGCGAGGCCGGTCTTACCGATGACTTACGAAACACTTCGCACAGGACCCGACTGCGGTTGCGGCCCCCCGACCGGCAACACGATTCATCCGCGCGGAACCCGGAAGTGAAGTCGCCGCCGCGGCGCGTGATGCGGCCGATCGCGCCGACCCCGCGATCGGCGCGCACCCGGGTCATCGGCGACGCGTGGGTCTCACTGTCGCTCGGCGTGACGGCAGCGCGCTTTGTTGCGAGGCGGAGCCGTGGGGCTGTGCGCCGGACCGCTCGCCCCGTGTGCGAGGTCCGCGCGCACGCGTGGCCACCGCGTCAGAGCCGCTTCAAAACCTGGCGCGCGATCTCGTGCGTGCCGATCACCGCGCCGTCGGGGTCGCGTTCGATCGCGGCCTTGGCGGCCTTGCCCAGCACGTGGTTGACGCGAAGCAAGCGGTGGTCCAGCAACACGTAAGTGGTGTCGGCAAAGCGGCCGCCGCCGGAGCTCGCCATGAACGCGGCGCGGCCCAGGCCCTTCAGGTTGCGCACGCCTTCGGGGGCGCTCTTGCGCTGGCGCTCGAACGCGGCCTGCGCCGCCGCGGGCGAGTCGAACTCGGCCACCATCACGGTCAGCAGTCCGATGCCATCGTTGGGCAGGCTGAAGTAGCAGGTCCGCATTCGCTTCAGCTCGCCCGCCTTCACCGGCGGCGTTTCGTCGGCCACGCGCGGGGCGGGCGGCAGCGCCGTCAGCGCCGCAGCTGCCTGCTCGCGGCTGAGAAAGGGACACTCGGCGGCCAGGACCGGCGGCGCGGCCGCCGCCAGGGCGAGCGCGCCACCGATGAGTCCGTGCGCCGGACCACAGGACAACCGGAAGATCCACGTCATCGCGCATCTGCCTCGAACACGATGGCAGGCACCCTACCGGTGCCGGTCTTACCGTTGGCTTACGGCATGCGCGCCGTGACCAGGGGCGGCGCCGCGTTATCGCCGTTTGCCGTCGGGCGCGGCGCGGCTCAGCGATTGACGATCAGCCGCAGTCGCGCCTCGGGCGGATGCGCCACCGCGGCGCGCTCGCGCATCCACGCGGCTTCGTCGCGCTGGCCCTCGACCTCGGCGGCGCGGGCGAGCGCTTCCACCGAGGTGCTCCACAGCGCCGCGTAGCGTTGGCGCGCTTCGACCGTCCAGGGCTCTTCCTCGTCGAGCTGCAGGAACGGCTGGCGATACAGGTCGCTGAGGCGATGGAACAGCGCGGCGCGGTCGGTCGAGCGCACCTGCTTCGGATCGGCGCAGCGGCGCGCAAGACTCTCGAACGCGCGCGTGTCGATCCACACCAGCGCCGGATCGAGCGCGACCTCGCCTTCGCCGACCGCGAGCGCCTCCTTGACCTTGAGCATCGTGCGCAGGCGGTTGACCGTCACGTCGAAGCTGCCACGCGCCTGCACCGGGTCCTGGTCCGGCCACAGCCAGTCCGTCACACGGTTGACGGCGATGGGGCCGCCGCCCTGCGCGGCCAGCAGCTTGAGCAGCGCCAGCGGCCTGGTGCGCGTCTTGCCCTCGGCGTCGAACGGCGCCTCGTCGATCAGCAGTTCGAACGGCCGCAGCGTGTACAGCTTGAGCCTCCACGGCCAGCGGTCGTCGGCATCGGCCGGCGGCGGCAGGCGGCGCGCGGCGACGGCTTTGCGCACGAAATCGATTTCGATGCCGTGCGTGAGCGCATCCGCGCACAGTTGCGCCGCCAGCGGGGGTGCCAGCCGAAAGAAGCGCAGCAGCCCCTGCTCGCGCGCGGCCCCGATGCCTTCGGTCAGGCGCTGCACATAGTCGGCGGCGCCGAGCCGGCGCGCGCGGCAGGCGCGGATCAGCGCGAGGTTGGCGGCGCGCAGCGCGAGACCGCGCGGCCCCGGCAGGAACTCCAGTTGCTCGACGATGCTTTCGGCCGCCTCTTCCTCGCCCGCGGCCGCGAGGCTGATCGCATGCCCGGCGCGGTACATGGAGGCAATGCGATCCGGCAGCGCCCCGCGCGCCGCCGATTCCACGGCCAGTTCGTAGTGCTGCCGCGCCAGCCGCGCATCCCCGGTGGCCAGCGCCAGCCAGCCGCGCAGGTGGTGGTAGTCGGCGAGATCCGGCGGATGAGCCGGGTCGACCAGCGGACGCAGCCCCTCCACGCGCTGCTCGGCCTCGGCGTAGCGGCCATCCTCAATCAGCGGCCGGATGGCGGTGCGTTCGAGGTGGAAACGCAGCCAGCGCCAGTGCGCGGCCTCGGGCGCCTGCTGCGCGCGCGCCCCGGCGGCCTCGGCGGCGGCGCGCTGGTCGGCGTGCATCTGGTTGGCGCCGAGCCAGAACAACCAGCGCGCGCGCACGCGCGGCGCGAGGTCGGGCGCATCGAGGTAGCGCTCGACCACCGCCGACAGCTCGTCGAACGCCGCCTGCTGGCCCGTGTTGGTCATCCAGCTCGCCACGTGCTCGGCGGTGCTGACCACGATATTGGCGTCCAGCGGCTGCGCCGCCGACAGCAGGCAGTCGCGGTACGCGGCGACGCAGGTTTCCGCATCCGGCGCCTGCGCCACGCTGCCGAACTGACGCAGCGCCAGCACGCCGGCGCAATAGATCAGCGCGGCGTGCGGTTCGAGCGTGCGCGGATCGAGCGCACGCAGGTCTACGCGTGCCGACCACGCCGGGACGGGCGCCAGGCTGGTGAACTCGCTGATCACGAGTTGCGCGCCGAGCGCGGCCAGCACCACCGCGCGCGCGTCCAGCGCGGCCGCCTGCGCCGCCGCGTGCAGCGCCTCGATCTCGCGCAGCGTGGCCGGCAAGTCGGCCGTCGCATCGGCGGTCAGCGCCGCCAGGCGGCGCACGACCATGCAGTTCGGATCGGATGGAGCGGCGTCGGTTGGACTCATCGGAGAAACGCGCAAACGGGCCGGGCCAGTTCGGACATCGGCCGCGACGATAACCGCGCCGCCGCGGCCTTGCATCACCCGCCAGGCGTCAGTACAGGCGCACCGACGATTCGGTACCGCACACGTTCTGCAGCACGTTATCCGCGGTGTCCAGCACCTGTGCGGCGATCGTGCCGGTGGTCGAGTTGCCGTCGGCCGACAGCGTGAAGGACCGGTTCACCCTCTGCGTGCCGGCCAGCGTGCCGTCAGGGTTGTAGCGGTAGAAGCGAAAGCTGGCGGTGTAGTTGCCGGCCGTACCGGCGGCGCGCCAGATGCCTGTGCCCGGTCCGCGTGTGGTCGGCGCGGCGTTGTTGGTGTCCGACAGGGTGCCGCCGCGGTGGAAGGTGTTGACGCCCTTGAACGTTCGGATCACCGCGCCACTGGCGCAGTCGCGGATCGTGATGGTCGACTCCCAGACGCCTTCGACCGGATCGGCGCCGCCGGCGGCCTGGGCATTGGCATCGTTACTCCCGCCGCAGGCCTGGACCAGCAGCAGGGTGACGATCGAAAGGGCGAGGGCAAGGCCGCAGGACTTGAGCAGGCGAGCATTCATGTCGGTTCCTTTCAAAGGTGGCAGTTGCAGTGGAGGGCCGGAGGGCCGATGCGGCCAAACGCCGCCTGCCGCCGGCGCGGTGCCGTCTATGCGGCGCGCCGCGGACGGTCTCGGAACTCGACCAGCGGGTATTCCGGCAGGGTGGCTTGCATCGGCTGTCCTTTCCGAAGTCACGGTCCCGCCCTCGATCGGGCGGGCGAGGACAGCATCTAGGGAAACACTGAACAAGTTCTCGCGAAGCTTGTCGTAGTCGACAACGTTCGGCGAGGGGAGCAACGATGAGGCAAACCACCTTGGCGATGGCGGCCGATCAAGG
>JAKANT010000024.1 GCA_021823635.1 Pseudomonadota bacterium | reverse complement strand
GATGGCTCAGGCCGCCGGTGCCCCAAACCTGCACCTTCAGCGGCTCATCGAACGACTCGATCGCGCGCCGGATCGCCTGCCCAAGCAGGAAGCAGCGCCGCCCGCTCGGCACCGGGTACAGCACCACGTTGACCGCGAACGGGATCACCCGCACCGGCCATGCGTCGGGCTGGCCGAACAGCAGCGACAGCGGCACGGTCAGGCCGTGATCGACCTCCATCTTGTTGACGATCGTGAGGTCGAAGTCCTGCTGGATCACCGACTGCGCGATGTGGCTGGCGAGCTCCGGATGCCCGATGACCTCGGGCACCGGTCGCGGACCCCAGCCTTCGTCGGCGATCGCGAAGCGCTCGGCCGTGCCGATGGCAAAGGTCGGAACCAGCTCCAGGCTGAACGCGCTGGCGTGGTCGTTGTAGACGAGGAAGACCACGTCCGGGCGGTTCTCCTGCATCCAGCGGCGCGATTTTTCGTAGCCGGCGAACAGCGGCCGCCAGTACGGTTCGTGGGTCTTGCCCTGGTCGATCGCGGCGCCGATCGCCGGCACGTGCGAGGTATAGACGGAGGCGGTGATGCGGGCCATGACGGTGTCGTCTCAAGCGTTGCGCGCGCGGTGGCGCGGATGGCCTTCGGGCCAGTAGCTGCCGCGCCCCGAGCCCTGCGGCTGGCGATGCGGCTGCGCGTCGCCGTCTTCGCCCAGATAGCGGTTGCCTTCGATCGAGCGGCCGCCGGCCAGCATCATGTCGCGGTATTCCTGCTCGGTCATGCCGGTCATCGAGCCGGCCATCTGCTGGAAGTTGCGTTCGTCGGTGAAGCCGAGCTTGGCGAGGAAGTAGATGTTGCCGCCGAGCTGGATCGCGCGGTTGAAATCGCGCGCCAGCACCGCCTGCTTCTGCTCCTCGGTCATCGGCCATTCGTCGAGATAGGCGCGCTCATCCGCGCGGAAGCGGGCGCGGTTCTCGGGTTTCATCAGGCTCATGCAGAACTGATTGAGCCAATAGCCCTTGCGCGCCTGCTCGGCGTCGAAGATGACCGTGCCGGGAATGTCCAAATAGGGCTTGTCGAGCGACATGGCCTCAGCCTTGGCGAGGGGCGGGGGTACAGGTGAAGCTTTCGGCGCGATCCGGATCGCCGCCGCGGTAGCGCGCGATCTGCGGCCAGCGGCACAGCGGGCGACTGCGCAGGACCGCGAAGGGCGCTCGGGGTTCCTGCTCCAGCACGCGCAGCGTGCCGGGCGCTTCGCCGTGCTCCACCCAGCGGACGAGCACCTCCAGCATGTCGACCAGGGCCGGTGCTCCCGTGCCGACATGGTCGACGTTCGGCGCCGCGTAGAGGCGCGCGAATTCGGCGACGCGCGCTGCGCCCATGCGGCGCTCGACGGACTCGAAGTACTGGATGCCGGCGTACGGGCTCTGCGCATAATCGGCGAGATATTCGAGGATGATCAGTTTCCCGCCGCGCGCCGCGAAGGCCGAGAGATCCGGGTCGGTCGCGTCCATCAGCGCGGAGACCTGCATGATGCGCTCGCGGTAGGCGGCCGGATCGTAGCGGCGCACATCAAGCGCGGGATCGCGCGCATAGAAGTACTGTATCGCCCCGGCGCCGTAGTACCACGCGATGCCGTTCTTCGGCGGCGCCGAGGGCGGGAAGTCCGGCGCGCTTTCTCCGAGCCACCAGCTTCCCCAGCCGCCGGTTGGCCCCGAGGAGGGGATCGCTTCGCCGCTCGGGCCGCGGCCCGGATATTCGCGCACGCCGTGCGCCAGCTCGAAGGGCATCACGAGCGGACTCATCAGCGTGCGGATCGCGGCGATCTGCGCGGCGGTCAGGCAGCGCGGCGGCGCTGTGGCGGCACCGCAGGCAAGGCGAGCGGGGTCGAAACGCTGCCGGCATCCGAGCGGGTCGGCGACGATGCCGTCCTTTAGGCCGTCCAGTTCGTCGCATGCGGCGAGTACCGCGTCATGGACCGATTGCGTCTGCGCCCGATCCATCCAGCCGCCCGAGGCGAGGGCAAGCCCGTCGCGCAGGCCGGCGTGCTGCAGGCCCGTCCAGTTCAGCACCGGCACGCGCGCGAAGACGCCGTCGAAGGCCGCCGGGTAGCGCTGCGCCATCACGAGCGCCTCGCGCCCGCCCTCGCTGCTGCCGACGAAGTAGGCACGTGCCGGAGCGCGCCCGTAGGCGCGGCGCGCGATCTCGAAGGCGACATCGCGCACCTTCTTGTAGGAGGCGTGCGCGAAATTGACGAGCGCCTCGTCGTCGAGCGCGAAGCGCTGCACCGGTTCGCCGGGCCGGGTCTGGTGCCCGGAGTCCGTGCCGACCGTGACGAAGCCGCGCGCGAGCGCGGTCGGGCGGTCGTAGGGCTGCCCGGGCACGAGCGCCGTGCCGGTGATGAGAACCCCGTTGAAACCCCCTCCGCCGTACTGCACCAGCCGGCCGTTCCACTCGAGCGGAAGATTGACGCGAAAGAGGATGTCGGGAGCTCCGCGGCGAACCGGCGCAATCCTGCCAATCACCTTGCAGTAGGGCGGCAGGGCCGGCTCGATGCGCGCCGCGGGCGTCGGTCCCCGTTCGCTCACCGCGAGCGGCCGGGCGGATTCGAAGGCCGTCTCCGTGATCACCGCGTCGCCGCTGCCGGCGCCGGTGTCGGCGCCGATGAGCTGCGCCGGTACGGTCTGTCCGAGGAGCCTGGCGCAGGTCTCGCGCAGATCCGGATACGCCATGGTGCGCGCGCCCTCGCCGAGCGAGCCGCAGCCGGCGACAGCGACGAGCAGTGCGAGCGACGCACTGCGGGCGGTGTTCGGTACCGTTCTCATGGCAGGCGCTCCCCGGCCTCCTCAGGCCAGTACAGCCGCATCGGATTGTCCACCAGGAGCTTGCGCTGCAGCTCCTCGGTCGACGCGATGTGCGGGATGAAGTCCACCAGCAGGCCGTCGTCCGGCATGTGGTCCTTTAGGTTCGGGTGCGGCCAGTCGGTGCCCCACAGCACGCGGTCCGGGAATTCCTCGACCACCCGGCGTGCGAAAGGAATGACGTCGGCATAAGGGGGCCGGTCCGGGCCGCAGCGGCCCGGCAGCGCGGGCGGGCCGGCCACCGACAACCGCTCGGGGCAACTGACCTTGCTCCAGACGTTCGCATGCTCGCGCAGCAGGCGCAGGAACAGCCCGAACTGCGGGCCGTCGACGGGCTGGCGCACGTCCGGCCGCCCCATGTGGTCGACCACGACCGCGGTCGGCAGCGAGGTGAAGAAATCCCACAGCTCGGGCAGATCCTGCGCTTCGAAGTAAACGACCACGTGCCAGCCGAGCGGGGCGATGCGGTGCGCGATTTCGCTCAATTCGTCCTTCGGCGTGAAATCGACCAGCCGCTTGACGAAATTGAAGCGCACGCCGCGCACGCCGGCGGCATGCAGGTCCTCGAGTTCGGCGTCGGTTACGTCGCGCCGCACCGTGGCCACGCCGCGCGCGCGTCCGCCCGCGGCGCGGCAGGCATCGGCGAGCGCGCGGTTGTCGGCGCCGTGGCACGTTGCCTGCACGATGACGTTGCGCGCAAAGCCCAGGTGGTCGCGCAGCGCGAACAGGTCTTCCTTGCTTGCGTCGCACGGCGTGTACTTGCGCTCCGGCGCGTACGGAAACCGCTCGCCTGGGCCGAACACGTGGCAGTGGGCGTCGACGCTGCCCGCCGGCAGCGCGAAGCGCGGCTTGCTCGGGCGGTCGTACCAGTCGAGCCAGCCCGGCGTCTTCTCGAAGCCGCCGCTCACCGGACGGTTCATCGCTGCGACCCTCCCGTCGGTTCCTGCGCCAGATGGCGCAGCAAGCGGTCCGCCTCCGTACGCCAGTTGGCGCTGCGCGCGAAGCCCGCGGCTGCCCGCGCGCCGAAGACGCCCGCGTCGGCCAGGTCGGCCATCCACGCCTGGCGTTCGGCGGTGCCGGCGGCCGACCAAGGCTGCAGCCCGGCTTCGCGCACGGTCTGCGCGACCTCGCGCATCTCTTCGGCACGCCGCCGCCCGTGCTCGATCACGCGCTGAAAGAAATAGGCCGCCTGCCGCTCCCAGTCGATGCCGGGGAAGGTCTCGCGCAGCGAGGCGAGCACGGCATCCTCCACGCCATAGAAGCGCGCCGCCGTCAGGCTTTCGATCGTCATCGCCTCCAGCCCCTTGATCATCACGCTGCGGCACATCTTGGTGGCGGACGCCACGCCGAGGCGCTCGGAAGCGACCTTGGCCTCGAAGCCGAGCGCGGCGAGCGCAGGCAGCAAGTCGGCGGCCCACGGCCCGCCCAGCAGCAGCGGCACGCGGATGCGGTGCGGCGGCACCGAGGTCATCACCGCGCCCTCGACGTAGCGCCCGCCGCCCGCTTCGATCGCGCGCGCCGCGTTCTGTTTCGCGCCGGGCGATGCGGAGTTGAAGTCGAGAAACCAGGTCCCGGGGCGCAGGCCGGTCGCGCACGCCTGCGCCGCCGCCACGGTCTGGCTGGCGGTGACCGCGGAGACGATCAAATCGCTGCCGGCGGCGAGCGCCCGGTGCGAGTCGGCCAGCTCGACGCCGTGCCGTCGCGCATGTTCGCGCAGCGGGCCGTCCAGCGCGCCGCCGAGCTTCAGGTCATAGGCCATGACGCGCGCCACGCCGCGCGCGCGCAAGTCTTCGGCCAAAATGCGGCCCACTTCGCCGTAGCCGAGCAGGCCCACGGTCCAACGCAACGGATCGGCGGTGGCGTCCATGATCGTCGCTCAGTCGATGTAGCGCAGCCCCGCCTTGGCGAGCGGCTCGCGCATCTTGTACATGTCGAGCCCTAGCACGCCGGCGGCCAGTTGCTCGCGCTTGGCGGCTTCGTTGGCTTCGCGCGCGGCCGCGGCCTCCGCGGTCTGGGCGGCGAGCGCCGCCGGCACGACCACCACGCCGTCGTCGTCGGCGACGATCACGTCGCCGGCGTTGACCAGCGCGCCCGCGCACACCACCGGGATGTTGACCGAGCCAAGCGTCGCCTTGATCGTGCCCTTGGCGCTGATGGCGCGGCTCCAGACCGGAAAGCGCATCGCGGTGAGCTCGCGCACGTCGCGCACGCCGCCGTCGATCACCAGCGCCTGCGCGCCGCGCGCGCGGAAGCTGGTGGCGAGCAGTTCGCCGAAGAAGCCGTCCTCGCAGTCCGCGGTGCATGCGGCGACCACGATGTCGCCTTCGCGGATCTGTTCGGCGGCCACGTGCAGCATCCAGTTGTCGCCCGGATGCAGCAGCACCGTCACCGCGGTGCCGGCCACGTGCGCGCCGGGATAGATGGGGCGCAGATACGGTTTCATCAGGCCGACGCGGCCCATCGCCTCGTGCACGGTGGCCACGCCGAACTGCGCCAGCTTCTGCACTGCCGCGCGATCGGCACGGGCGATCGCGCGTTTGACTACGCCGAGCTCGTACATCGTCACTTCCCCTTCGCTTTCAGCGCCGCGTCCAGGCGCGGATAGACGCGGCGCGCGTTGCCTTCGTAGATCTTGTAGCGCGCCTGCGCGTCGAGCGCGGCGGCCTCGATGTAGCGGCGCGTGTCGTCGAAGTGATGCCCAGTGTCCGGATCGATCCCGCGCACCGCGCCGATCATCTCGCTCGCGAACAGCACGTTGTCCACCGGGATCACGCGCGCCAGCAGATCGATGCCCGGCTGGTGATAGACGCAGGTGTCGAAATAGACGTTTTTCAGCAGGTGTTCGGCGAGCGGCGGTTTCTTCAGTTCCTGCGCCAGCCCGCGGTAGCGGCCCCAGTGGTAGGGCGCGGCGCCGCCGCCGTGCGGAATGACGAAACGCAGGGTCGGGAAATCCTTGAACAGGTCGCCCTGGATCAACTGCATCACCGCCGTCGTGTCGGCGTTGATGTAGTGCGCGCCGGTGGTATGGAAGCACGGGTTGCAGGACGTGCTGACGTGGATCATCGCCGGGATGTCGTACTCGACCATCTTTTCGTAGATCGGGTACCACCAGCGGTCGGTCAGCGGCGGCTCTTTCCAGTGGCCGCCCGAAGGATCGGGGTTCAGGTTGATCGCGACGAAGCCGTATTCCTCGATGCAGCGTTTCAGCTCCGGCAGGCAGGTTCTCGGATCCACGCCCGGCGACTGCGGCAGCATCGCGCAGCCGATGAAATGGTCCGGAAACAGCCGGCAAACGCGGTGCACGAGCTCGTTGCAGATCGCGGCCCAGGTGGCGCTGGTCTCGAAGCCGCCGATGTGGTGCGCCATGAAGCTGGCGCGCGGCGAGAACACGGTGAGGTCGATGCCGCGTTCGCGCATCTTCTGCAACTGGTTTTTCTCGATCGAGTCGCGGATCTCGTCGTCGCCGATCTTCAGGTCGGATGCCCGCGGCGCGACCGCCGGGTCCTTCAAGCCGGCGATCTGCCGGTTGCGCCACTCCTCGAGCGCCTTCGGCGCGGTCGTGTAGTGGCCATGCACGTCGATGATCATCGCTGTGCGCTCCCTTCGTCCGTCATGCCGGCGCCATACCGTAACGACGCTTGACTTCTTCCGTCTGCGGCGAGCGCAAAAAGCGCAGCAGCGCCGCCACCGCCTCCGGCTGGCGCGACCCCGCGCAGCGCGCGCCGCTAAACACCGTCTCGATCGCGCACTCGGCAGGTAAGGTGCCGAGCACCTCCACGCCTGGCGCGCCGAGCAGTTCGCTTGCCTGCTGAAAACCCATCTCGACCGTGCCCTCCGCCACCAGGCGCGCCACCGGCACGCCGGGCGGCGCCTGCACGATGCGCGCGCGCATGGCCTCGGCGATGCCCCAGCGCTCGAACAGCGCCAGCAGTGCGGTGCCGCTCGGGCCGGTGGAGTAACCGATCGACCGCGCCGCCTGCACCGCCTCCCGTAGCGCCGCCTCGCTGCCGATGTCGGGCCGGGCCGCGCCGTGACGCACCGCCACCGCGACCGGCGAGCGCACGAGGTCGGTGCGCGAATCGGCCGCCAGGTGGCCGCCCGCGATCAGGCGGTCGATCGCGTCGGCGGCCAGCACGGCGAGGTCGAACGGTTCGCCCGCCTGCACGCGGCGCGCCGCATCGACGCCGCCGACGGATTCGAAGCGCACCGCCACGCCCGTGGCCGCCCGGTAGGCCTGTGCGAGTTCGGCCAGCACTTGGCGCGTGGCCATCGAAGAGATACCGGAGATCACGACAAGACGAGGCAGGCGGACGCAGGCCGCACACTGCGCGCATTGTCGCGCGCGAGCGCATGCGCGCCCACGCATGCGCCGCGCTAGCAGCTATCGCGTCCCGTTATGGCTGCGCGCGGCCGGCGGCGCGCCCGGGCGCAACAGCTCGAGCAACAGGCGCATCGCATGGCGGCGCAGCGGCGTGGCCGGCTTGTGCGCCGACACCGCCAGGCACAGCGCGGTCACCAACTGCGGCCGAACGAGCGGGCGCACGCGGTAGTCGGCGGCGCGACCCGACGCGCGCACCGCGCTCTCGGTCAGCACGGCGTGCCCGTAGCCGGCGCGCACCAGTTCCAGGATCGACTGCACGCTGGACATCTCCCAGGCCACGTCGAGTTTCAGGCCCTGGCGGGCGGCCTGCGCTTCGAGCAGGCGGCGGAACGTGTGCGCGCGCTCCGGCACGATCAGCGGGTAGCGCGGCAGCTCGGCGAACTCCAGCACGTGCGCTTCGGCGGGCTCGCTGCGCGCGCGTCGCCGGGCCGACGGCGTAGCCGCGCTCACCAGGCACAGCGCTTCCTCGCGCACCGGGGCAGTCTCGAGCGCGGGCGCCGGCTCCGGGTCGTACACCGCGCCCAGATCGACCCGTCCGGTGGCGACCCACTCGGCGATGTGGGTCGAGAACCCTTCCACCACCGCCAGCCGCGCGCGCGGCAACTGCTGGCGGAACGCTTCGACCAGCGGCATCGTCAGCAGGCGCGCCAGGGTGGGGGGCAGCGCGATCACGATTGCGCCCGCCGGTTCGTCGCGGCGGCTCTCGATGTCGTGGCGCGCATGCGCCAACAGTTGCAGGATGCCGGTGCCATGCTCGAACAGACGCTTGCCGGCCTCGGTCAGCACCACGCCGCGGCCGGTACGCAGCAACAGCGCCGTGCGCAGGTCGGTTTCCAGCAGCCGCACCTGGCGGCTGAGCGCGGGCTGCGCCACCTTCAGGATCATCGCGGCGCGGCTGAAACTGCCCGCTTCGGCAACCCGCACGAAATACTCGAGCTGTTTCAGATTCATCCTTGTGCCTGCGCGGCAGCCGGCCCCGCGGTCGCACGCGCAGCGAGGCGGGCGCGGAAGGCACGCGGCGACAGCCCCACGGTACGCGCGAAGGCGCGGCTGAAGTAGGCGGGATCGGAAAAGCCCAGCGCGTCGGCCACGGTGGCCACATTCATCGAGGTGTAAGCCAGATGGCGGCGTGCCTCGCGCATCAGGCGCGCGGCGATCAGCGCCGAGGCCGGCACCCCGCGCGCCGCGCGCGTGATGCGCGAAAGGTGCGTCGAGGTGACGCCGAGCGCGCGTGCATAGTCGGCCACCTTCCAGTGGTCGGCGAAGTGTTGCTCGAGCAGCGCCTCGAAGCGGCGCAGCAACGGCGGCTCGGCAGCGGCCGGCGCGACCGGCGCGGCGCGCGCCAAGGCGCGCGCGGTCAATCCGAGCAGTGTTGCGCACAGCCCGCGCAGCACCTGCGCGCGCGCCGGCGAACGGTCCCGGAACTCGCGCCAGATCTGGCGGATCACCTGGCGCGTGGCGGCATCGGCGCGCGCCAGACAGGGCTGACGCAACAGCGGGCGCGCCTCGTCGGAATCGGCCAGCGACGCGTCGACCAGTTCGTCCGGCATCGTGACGACATAGCCCTCGGTGCCGGGCTGAAACCGGAAGCCGTGCACGCAGCCCGTCGGCAGGTTGAGCAGCGCGCGGGGTGCCAGCCGCAGCGTGGCTTCTTCGACCTGCGCGGTGCCGCCGCCCGACTCGATCAGCAGCACCTGATGCAGGCGCGCGTGGCGGTGCGGTGCCAGCTCCCAGTCGTGGCGTACCGCGCGCGCCGCGATCGTCTCGCAGTGCATCACGTCCGGCAGATGCGCGGACTCGCCGAACAGGCCGAACGAAAGAATCGTTGCGCGTGCACCGGGCATGTTCGAATCGTACAAGTTCTTGCCGCGAGCACCCATTCCGTCGGCGCACCGGCACGGTTAACTTCGACGGCACGATTCGACGAGGAGACAAGCATGCGAACGAAGGTCTGCATCATCGGCGGCGGACCGTCCGGCCTGCTGCTGTCCCAGCTGCTGCAGTTGAACGGCATCGACAACGTGCTGCTGGAGAAGCACAGCCGCGAGCACGTGCTGGCGCGCATCCGCGCCGGCGTGCTGGAACACGGCTTCGCGCGTCTGATGGACGAGGCGCAGTGCGGCGAGCGTATGCAGCGCGAAGGCCAGGTCCATCATGGCTTCTTCATCGCCCACGACGGACGGCTGGACCGCGTCGATTTGCACAAATACAGCGGCGGCGGTTCGGTGATCGTGTACGGCCAGACCGAGCTGACGCGCGACCTGTACGAGGCGCGTGACCGCATGGGCGGCATCGTGATCCATGAAGCCTCGGACGTGCAGTTGCACGACCTGGCCGGCGATCGACCGAGTGTCACTTTCCGCAAGAGCGGCGCGGACGAGCGCGTCGAATGCGAGTTCGTGATCGGCGCCGACGGCTTTCACGGCGTGAGCCGAAAGTCGATCCCGGCCGGCGTGCTGCGCGAGTACGAGAAGGTCTACCCGTTCGGCTGGCTCGGCGTGCTGTCGCGCACGCCGCCGGTGTCGCCCGAACTCATTTACGTCAAGCACGAGCGCGGCTTCGCGCTGTGCTCGCTGCGCTCGCCAACGCTTTCGCGCTACTACATCCAGGTACCGCTGTCCGATCGCGTCGAGGATTGGTCCGACGACGCGTTCTGGGACGAGCTGAAGCGGCGGCTGCCGCCGGAGGTGGCGGCGCGGTTGATCACCGGAGCGTCGATCGAAAAGTCAATCGCGCCGCTGCGCTCGTTCGTGGCCGAGCCGATGCAGTATGGCCGCCTGTTCCTGGCGGGCGATGCCGCCCACATCGTGCCGCCGACCGGCGCGCGCGGTCTGAACAGCGCCGCCTCCGACATCTATTACCTGTCGCGCGCGCTGATCGCGTACTACAAGACCGGCGACGAAAGCGGATTGCGGGGCTACTCGGAGCGCGCGCTGTCACGCATCTGGAAGGCGCAGCGCTTTTCCTGGTGGATGACCAAGCTGCTGCACCGCTTTCCGGACAACGGCGACTACGACCAGAGACTGCAGCAGGCGGAACTGGCGTACCTGTTTTCGTCCGAGCGCGCGCTCGGATCGCTGGCGGAAAACTACGTCGGTCTGCCGTACTGAACGCGGCGGCCGGGCGCGCGCCGC
>JAKANT010000023.1 GCA_021823635.1 Pseudomonadota bacterium | reverse complement strand
GCGTCGGCACGCGGAAAGAGGTAGAGCCGCTCGAGGCGGCGCGTGCTCGTCGGCAGCCGCAGCCGCACCTGCCCGCGACGGTTGGTCCGGCCGGCGGCGCCGCGGCCGGCGGCATGGTCGGTGAAGGCGATGACTTCCACGTCGGCCAGGGGCTGGCCATTGGATTGCAGCACGACGGTGAGCAGCGCGGTGCGCGCGGTCGCGGCCGTGCGCTGCGACACCGCCGCCTCCCTTACCGCCGGGCGCGGCGCGCGCGCGGTCGGATAGAACACCTCGGGCACGATGCGGGTGCCCGGATGGGTGCGGCGCAGTTCGGCGATGCGCGCTGGCGCCAGCGCCACGAGCTTCGCCCCGGTGTCGGCGATCGAGTCGAGCACGCGCAGTTCGCCCGCCCGGCGCGCGGTCGCGGCCGGCGTCGGCGAGCTGAGGAACTGCAACGTCGCGCGCGCCGAATAGGGTTCGACCGCGGTGAATCCGCGAGTGGGCAACACGATGTAGCGCGTCTGCACGCCGGAGACATCCGTAAAAGCACGCGTTCGGCATTGTCCACGTGGCAACGGGCCGGCGCGATCCCGCACCGTTATATTTCCGTGCCGTACGTACCGGATCCGGAGGAGATAGCCAAAATGAACCCGATCAGCCGCCGCCGCGCGCTCGCGGCCGCCGCCTCGTTCGCCGCCGTCGCCTGCGTTCCGGGCCTGGCCGCGGCGCAGGCGCTGGAGAAAAAGAAGGTGACGATCGCGGTGGGCGGCAAGAACCTGCTTTATTACCTTCCGCTCACGATCGCCGAGCAGTTGAAGTACTTCGAGGCCGAAGGGCTGGAGGTCGAGATCGTCGATTTCGCCGGCGGCGCCAAGGCGCTGCAGGCGGTGGTCGGCGGCAGCGCCGACGTGGTGTCCGGTGCGTTCGAGCATACGCTGAACATGCAGGCCAAGGGTCAGCCGATGCGCGCCTTCGTGCTGCAGGGGCGCGCGCCGCAGATCGTGCTCGCGGTGAGCACGAAGACCATGCCGAACTTCAAATCGGTGGCGGACCTGAAAGGCAAGAAGATCGGCGTCACCGCGCCGGGCTCGTCGACCAACATCATGGCCAACTTCGTGCTCGCGAAGGCGGGACTGAAGCCGAGCGACGTGTCCTACGTCGGTGTCGGCGCGGCGAGCGGCGCGGTCGCCGCGCTGCGCGCCGGGCAGATCGACGCCATCTCCAACCTAGACCCGGTGATCACCATCTTGGCCCGCGCCGGCGATATCAAGATCGTGTCCGACACGCGCGACCCGGCAGAGTCCGAAAGGGTGTTCGGCGGGCCGATGCCGGCCGGCTGCCTGTACGCGCCGGTGGCGTTCCTGGAGAAGAACCCCAACACCGCGCAGGCGCTCGCCAACGCCATCGTGCGCGCCAACAAATGGATCCAGCAGGCGGGCCCGTCGGACATCATCAAGGTCGTGCCCGAGTCGTATCTGTTGGGCGACCGCGCGATCTACATCGATGCATTCCTGAAGGCCAAAGCGGCGCTGTCGCCCGACGGGCTGTTCCCGGAGGCCGGTTCGGCGACCGCGTACCGCGCGCTGGCGAGCGTGGACGAAGCCATCGCCAAGGCGAAGCTCGATCTGAAGGCCAACTACACGAACGAGTTCGTGCGTAAGGCGCTCGCCAAGTACCGTTGACCGACCGCTCGCCAAGTACCGTTGACCGACATCGGCCGCGTCTCCCGGTCCCGTTACAACCGCGACCGACAGCGTTCGCATGACCGCCGCCCTCGCTCTCGACCGCATCACCTGCACCTTCGTCGCGCGCGACGCGCCGGGCCGGCGCTACACCGCGGTCGCGGACGTCACGCTGTCGGTGGCGCCGGGCGAGTTCGTCAGCGTGGTCGGGCCGACCGGCTGCGGCAAGAGCACGCTGCTCAACGTCGCGGCCGGGCTGCTCGAGCCGAGCGCCGGGCAGGTGCGCGTGTTCGGCGAGCCGCTGCGCGGCATCAACACGCGCGCCGGCTACATGTTCCAGAGCGACGCGCTGATGCCGTGGCGCACGGCGCTCGGCAACGTCACTGCCGGGCTCGAATTCCGCGGCGTGCCGGCCGCGCAGGCGAAACGCATCGGCGAAGAGTGGCTGAAGCGCGTCGGCCTGGGCGGCTTCGGCGACCGTTATCCGCATCAACTCTCGGGCGGTATGCGCAAACGCACCGCGCTGGCGCAGACGCTGGTGCTCGACCCGGACATCATTCTGATGGACGAGCCATTTTCGGCGCTCGACATCCAGACGCGGCAACTGATGGAAAACGAAGTGCTGGAGCTGTGGGCGGCGAAGAAAAAGGCGGTGCTGTTCATCACGCACGACCTGGACGAGGCAATCGCGATGAGCGATCGCGTCATCGTGCTGTCGGCCGGGCCGGCGTCGCGCCCGATCGGCGAGTTCGCGATCGACCTGCCGCGCCCGCGCGACGTGGCCGAGGTGCGTGTGGCGCCGCGCTTCATCGAGCTGCACAAGGCGATCTGGGACGTGCTGCGCGCGGAGGTGCTGAAGGGCTACGCGCAGCAGAAGTTGGCAGCGTGATGGTCGTGCCGAGCTCTGCCCGTGCGCCGTTTTCGTTCGTCGGCCGCGCAACGGTTGCCGGGCGGATGCCGCACTCGCCATGCTGAAGAGCGTCAGGCCGAGTCAGAGGAACCTGCGCGTCTGGCAGGTCGGCGTCCTGGTGGCGGTGTTCGCGTTGTGGCACGTGCTGACCAAGCCCGGACTGATTCCGCCGCTTTTCTTCGACAACGACCGCCAGGCGGCGTTTTTCTTCGGCGAGCCGGTCAAGATCTTCGCCCGCATCTGGGATTGGTTCTTCGTCACGCGCGACATCTACGGTCATCTGGCGATCACGCTGGCCGAGACCGTGCTCGCATTCGCGATCGGCACCGTAGCCGGCCTGATCGTCGGCATGTGGCTGGCGTTAAGCCCGGTGGCGGCGGCGATTCTCGATCCTTACATCAAGGCGCTGAACTCGATGCCGCGCGTGATCCTGGCGCCGATCTTCGCGGTGTGGTTCGGGCTGGGCATGGCCTCCAAGGTGGCGCTCGGTTTCACGCTCGTTTTCTTCATCGTCTTTTTCAACGTCTACCAGGGCGTCAAAGAGGTCAGCCCGATCGTGCTCGCCAACGCGCGCATGCTGGGCGCCAACCCGCGCCAGCTGCTGCGCTACGTCTATCTGCCGAGCGCGACCAGTTGGGTGTTCTCGTCGCTGCACACGTCGGTCGGGCTGGCTTTCGTCGGCGCGGTGGTGGGCGAGTATCTAGGCTCGGCGCGCGGCGTCGGCTATCTGATCCTGCAGGCCGAAGGCACGTTCGACATCAACACCGTGATGGCCGGCATCCTGGTGCTGACCGCCTTCGCGCTGGTGCTCGACTGGGCGGTCGGGCGCGTCGAGCGCCGTCTGATGAAATGGCAGCCGAGAACCGGCGAAACCGAGAAACTGTGACGCGCGGAGTCGGCTAGCGTCGCATTCTCGCCCGCGCCCGCGAGCCGCCCATGGAACCGTCGCCGAACTGGCCGTCGCCCGAAGCGCCCGTGACGCCGTTCTGGCGGCGCATGCCGAAGTTCTTCCTCTTTCCGGCGCACAAGTCTGTGCTGGCGCGCATCGGCGGCGCTGCGCTCGCGTATGGCATCGCCGGCTGGGTCTTCGGACGCAGCCTGATGACCGCGCCGCTCGCCGGCTCGCTAATGCTGATGGCGGTGACGGTCGCCGCCTGGGTGTTCATCGCCCGCTACGGCTTCCTGGTGATCGAACGCACGGCCTCCGGTTACCTGCATCCGGACCAGTACCCGCCGCTCGCCGACAAGGGCAGCCCGTACCGTCCGTACAAGATGTTTCTGGTGATGGTGCTGGTGCCGATCTTGATCGGCATCGTCGGCGCCTTGTTCGGCAGCCCGCTGCTGGTGCTGCTGCTGTTCCTCGCCTTCGCCTTGTTGCTGCCGGCGGCGGCGATGGTGTTGACGATGACCGACAGTTTCTTCGACGCGATCAACCCGGCGCGCTCGCTCGCGGTCGCGCGCAAGATCGGCAAACCGTACTTCGTCCTGTGCCTGTTCTTGCTGTTGCTGCTGTTGAGCTCACAACAGGCGGCCGATCTGGTGCTGCCGCGGCTGTTCGGCGCACGGCTCGAAGCGCACGGCGCCCGGCTGTCCGCCGGAGCGGCTCCGCAGGCCGTTGCGGGGGCCCTTGCCACCACCATCGGGATGGCGTTCTTCGCGCTCGGCTTCATCGGCAACTATTTCTTCGTCCTGATGTGCGTGCTGATCGGCTACACGATGTACCAGTACGCCGATCGGCTCGGCGTCGCGGTGGTCGGGCCCGGCGAAGCGCGTACCCTCGGCCGCGTCAGTTCGGCCGCGCACAAACGGCGCATGCGTGACGCGCTGATCGGGCAGATGGTCGCCGCCGGCGAGATTCGCGAGGCGATCGAGATGGTCAGCGAAGACCTGCGCGAGCGGCCGAACGATTTGGCGCTGCACGGGCGCCTGCACCGGCTGCTGCTGATCGAAGGCTCGACGCCGCGCATCGAGGACCACACCGAACGCTACCTCGAGCTGCTGGTCGCCACCGACAACGCGCGCGAGGCGCTGCCGCTGGTCGAGGCGGCGTTCGCCCGCAAGCCCGACTACGAACCGCGCAAGCTGGAACTGATCGCGCCGCTGGCGCGCGCGGCGCTGGCCGCCGGCAAGCCGACGCTCGCGGCGCGATTGATCCGCGGCTTCGACAAGAAGCACCGTATGCACCCGGAGATTCCGAACGTCTACCTGGTCGGCGCGCAGTTGATGATGGACGGCGGTGCGCCGTTGGAGCAGACGCGTGCCGTGTTGCGGCACCTGATCGATCGCTATCCGCAGCATGCGGCCGCGGCGGAAGCGAAACGGCTGCTCGGGGGGCTGGAGCGGCTCGGCGCTGCGGGCTAAGGCCGCACGAGCAGCGCAAGCGCCAGGTGCACGTCGATCAGCGTCCGAGGTCGAGATTCAGCGTGTCGGGGCGCGTCGATGCGCCCCGTATCGACGGCGGCATCTCCCGGTTCGGCGGCAGGCCGCCGATGCGATCTGGACTCGGGAAATAGCGGCGCAAGCGCGCCTTGACGTCGTCGGCGGGACCCTTGAGCCCGAAGCGGTTGTAAGTGGTGAACAGCCCGAGCAGGCAATCCGCGATCTGGCGCCCGTACAGGGTGCGCAGGTTATCGTCGCCGAGCAGTCCGTCCAGCACTCTCAGCGCGGCCGCGTCCTCGCGGTGCTTGACCAAGCGCCGCGCCAGCCGCAATTGCTCGTCCACCGGCAGCACCTGCAACACCTTCGGCTGCGTCATCGACAGGAACGCCTTGCGAAACTCCTCCGGGTGACTCTTTACGCGCGACCACAGCAGGCGCAGCGAAGCGTCTTTCAACGCCTCGGCGTCGGCGCCGAGCAGCGCCATGTTGAAACACGCCGTCATGTAGTCGACACGGTCCGGATAAAGCTCGCACAATTCGCGATACAGCGTCGCGGCACGGCGCGTGTCGAGCCGCGCGGCGGCGTCCTGCGCTTGGCGCAGCAGCTCGGATTGCCTGCGGTGTCGGCGTTCGTCGCCGAACTCCGCTTCCAGCACGGCATCGATGCGCTTGCCGTCCTTCGGCTTGAGCAGCCTGGCGATCGCTGCGCCGGCGACGAAGCCGCCGATGTGCGCGGTGTAGGCGATCTGCGAATCGGGCGCGGCCGCCCACTGGTAGAGCTCGTTGGCGATCCACACCGGCAAAAGCGCGAGCGCCGGCACGCGCGCGGTATCGAAATAGAACACGACCCAATAGAAGACCGGTACCCGGCGCGTCCAGTACAGCACCGCGACCATCGCCATCGCGGCCGCGATCGACCCCGAGGCGCCGATCAACGCCCCGGGCGAAAGGGCGAGGTGCAGCGCGCCTGCGGCCGCGCCGCCGGCGAGGTAGCCGAACAGGAAACGCAGGCGGCCCAGTGCCGCTTCGGCGAACGGCCCCGCGAGCAGCAGCACGATCGTGTTGCCGAGCAGGTGGCCCAGATCGCCGTGCAGGAACTGGTACGTGATGAGCCGCCACGGCTCGGACCATTGCGGCTTGAGCGCGAAGCGCTCGGCGGCGGCGCGTTCCAGCAGCGCATCGAACTCGCGCCGTTGCAGCGACCATTGGCCGAACTGCGGATCGTCGGCGGTGACGATGCGCCGCGCCCGCAGTGCGTCCATGAACTCGGGGTCGGACTGCATCAGTTGCAGCGCCGGCATCGGCCCATGCTTGGCCGCGAGGGCGCGCAAACGCAGCAGCCGCTCGCGCGAGCGGCGGTCGGCGCGGTCGATCAGCCACTGTTCGTAGCGCGGCAGCTCGATCTTCGGCAGGTCGGACGCCAGGTAGTGGCGAAACGCCCGCTCGTAGATCGCTTCGTCACCGCGCTGCAGGCCGAAAAAGACCAGTACGTTGAAAAGGATCAGCACGAAGGTCACCGCCGGCAGCGAGTCGGCGGCAAAACGCGTCTGGTACGGCAGGACCAACATGCCCGGGCGGCTCAGTGCAGGCGCGACTCCAGCTTGACCGCATCGGCGGCGAAGATGCGGATGCCCTCGGCGAGCTTTTCGCTCGCCATGGCGTTCTCGTTCAGTTGCCAGCGGAACTGCGCTTCGGTCAGTCGCGGCAGGGCTACCTGCGGCGCGCCGTCGAGCACGCGCGGCACGTCGCCTTCGGTGGCCGCCAGTTGCTGCAACAGGTCCGGGCTGATCGTCAGCAGATCGCAACCCGCCAGCGCCAGGATCTGGCCGACGTTGCGAAAGCTCGCGCCCATGATCTGGGTGCGGCAGCCGGCGCCCTTCAAGCGGGCATAGATGTCGTGGACCGAGCGCACGCCCGGGTCGTTGGCGCCGGCGTGCGCCGCCTCGTCCCACGACGCGCCGGCGGCGCGCTTGTACCAGTCGTAGATGCGGCCGACGAAGGGCGAGATCAGCGTCGCGCCGGCGGCGGCGGCGGCGAGCGCCTGCGCGGTGCAGAACAGCAGCGTCATGTTGCAGTGGATGCCTTCCTGCTCCAGCACCTCGGCGGCGCGCACGCCCTCCCAGGTGGTGGCGATCTTGATCAGCACCCGTTCGCGCGCGATACCTTGCGCCTCGTACAGCGCGATCAACCGGCGCGCGCGTTCGACCGTCGCGCGCGTGTCGAACGACAGCCGCGCGTCCACCTCGGTCGAGACGCGCCCGGGGATGCGTTTCAGGATCTCCACACCGAAGGCGACCAATACGCGGTCCAGCTTGTCGGGTACCGAGTGAGCGCCGGCGGCGGCGGCGCGGATCAACGGCTGGTAGCGCGGCAGCTCCGACGCCTTCAGGATCAGCGACGGATTGGTGGTCGCATCCTGCGGCTGCCAGCGCTCGACGGCTTCGATGTCGCCGGTATCGGCGACGATCACCGTGTGCCGCTTCAGGCCCTCGAGTAGTGACGCCATGCGCGGAGTGTAGCCAGCGAAGAGGCGGCCGCAGACGCCGCGCGTCGGCCCGCGCCGGCGATCCCGCGGCGGCCGCGCAGGGCGGGTCGATATAATTCGACGCCTGCATTGCGGCAGGCGCGCCGCCCGGCGCCTTCCCTCGCTCAGGAGTCCTGCTTGCTCCCCGTTTCGACCCCTGCCGTCCTCGCGCTCGCGGACGGTACGGTGTTTCGCGGCCGTTCGATCGGCGCCCCCGGCCATGCGGTCGGCGAAGTGGTGTTCAACACCGCCATCACCGGTTATCAGGAGATCCTCACCGACCCGAGCTATGCCAGCCAGCTGGTCACGCTGACCTATCCGCACATCGGCAATACCGGAACCAACGCCGAGGACGTCGAAAGCGCGCGCGTGTTCGCGGCCGGGCTGATCGTGCGCGACCTGCCGCGCCTGCATTCGAACTTCCGCGCCGACGCCTCGCTGCCGGACTATCTGGCGCGCGAAAACGTGGTCGCGATCGCCGACATCGACACGCGCAAGCTCACGCGTATCCTGCGCGATCGGGGCGCGCAGCCGGGCGCGATCGTGGTCGGCGGCGACGAGGCCAAGGCGCTCGCTCTGGCGCGCGCCTTTCCGGGCATGGCGGGCCTGGACCTGGCCAAGGTGGTCTCGGTCGAGCGCCCGTACGAGTGGAGCGAGACGGCGTGGCGGCTCGGCGCCGGTTACGGACGGCTGACCGAGCCGCGGCGGCACGTCGTCGCGTACGACTTCGGGGTCAAGCGCAACATCCTGCGGCTGCTCGCCGAACGCGGTTGCCGCATCACGGTCGTGCCGGCGCAGACGCCGGCGGCGGAGGTCATGCGCATGAAGCCGGACGGCGTGTTCCTGTCCAACGGGCCGGGTGACCCGGAGCCGTGCGACTACGCGATCGAGGCGACCCGCGAGCTGGTACAGGCCGGCTATCCGGTGTTCGGTATCTGCCTCGGCCACCAGATCCTCGCGCTCGCGTCCGGCGCCCGCACGCTGAAGATGAAGTTCGGCCACCACGGCGCCAACCATCCGGTCAAGGATCTGGAAAGCGGCCGGGTGGCGATCACCTCGCAGAACCACGGCTTCGCGGTCGACGCCAAGTCGCTGCCGGACAACTGCAAGATCACCCACGTATCGCTGTTCGACGGGACGTTGCAGGGATTCCGCCGCACCGACCGGCCGGCGTTCTGCTTCCAGGGCCACCCGGAGGCAAGCCCCGGTCCGCACGATGTTTCGTACCTGTTCGACCGCTTCGTGCGGCTGATGGACGAACGCAGATAGACGACCGATGCCGAAGCGCACCGACATCGAAAGCATCCTGATCATCGGCGCCGGCCCGATCGTGATCGGCCAGGCATGTGAGTTCGACTACTCTGGCGCGCAAGCGTGCAAGGCGCTGAAGCAGGAGGGCTACCGCGTCATCCTGGTCAACTCCAACCCGGCCACCATCATGACCGACCCGGAGATGGCCGACGTCACCTACATCGAGCCGATCACGCGCCAGGTGCTCGAGCGCATCGTCGCCAAGGAGCGGCCGGACGCGATCCTACCGACGATGGGCGGGCAGACGGCGCTGAACTGCGCGATGGAACTGCACCGGCATGGGGTGCTGTCGGCCTATGGCGTGGAACTGATCGGCGCGTCGCCGCAGGCGATCGAGAAGGCCGAGGACCGGCAAAAGTTCAAAGAGGCGATGACCCGCATCGGGCTGGCGTCGGCGCGCTCGGCGATCGCACACTCGCTCGCCGAGGCGCAGCAGGCGCAGGCGCAGCTCGGCTTCCCGGTCGTGATCCGTCCGTCCTTCACGCTCGGCGGCTCCGGCGGCGGCGTGGCCTGGAACATGGAGGAGTTCGTCGCCATCTGCACGCGCGGGCTCGATCTGTCGCCGACGCGCGAGCTGCTGATCGAAGAGTCGCTGCTCGGCTGGAAAGAGTTCGAAATGGAGGTCGTGCGCGACCGCGCCGACAACTGCATCATCGTGTGCTCGATCGAGAACCTCGATCCGATGGGCATCCACACCGGCGACTCGATCACGGTGGCGCCGGCGCAGACGCTCACCGACAAGGAATACCAGTCGATGCGCGATGCCTCGATCGCGATCCTGCGCGAGATCGGGGTCGACACCGGCGGCTCGAACGTCCAGTTCGCGATCAACCCGCGCGACGGCCGCATGGTGGTGATCGAGATGAACCCGCGCGTGTCGCGGTCCTCGGCGCTGGCGTCGAAGGCGACCGGTTTTCCGATCGCCAAGGTGGCGGCCAAGCTGGCGGTCGGTTACACGCTGGACGAGCTGGCCAACGAGATCACCGGCGGCGCCACGCCGGCCTCGTTCGAGCCGACCATCGACTACGTGGTTACCAAGGTGCCGCGTTTCGCGTTCGAGAAGTTCCGCGAGGCCGACGCGCGCCTGACCACGCAGATGAAGTCGGTCGGCGAGGTGATGGCGATCGGGCGCACGTTCCAGGAGTCGCTGCAGAAAGCGTTGCGCGGCCTGGAGGTCGGCGCCGACGGGCTGGACGAGCAGTCGAGCGATCGCGACGAGATCGTGCGCGAAATCGGCGAACCGGGGCCGAACCGGCTGTGGTACGTCGCCGATGCCTTTCGCCTCGGCCTGACGGTCGAGCAGGTGCACGAGGAGACCGGCATCGACCCGTGGTTTCTGGCGCAGATCGAGGAACTGGTGCGCATCGAGGACGAGCTGCGCGGCCGGCGACTGGAGTCGATCGCGGCCGACGAGTTGCGCTACCTGAAGCGCAAAGGTTTTTCCGACCGCCGGCTGGCGAAGCTGCTCGGCACGAACGCCGCCGCGGTGCGCGCCGCGCGCCTGCGCCACGGCGTGAGCCCCGTCTACAAGCGGGTCGATACCTGCGCCGCCGAGTTCGCCACCGCCACCGCGTACCTGTACTCGACCTACGAGGACGAGTGCGAGGCACAGCCGA
>JAKANT010000022.1 GCA_021823635.1 Pseudomonadota bacterium | reverse complement strand
CGCATCGCTGCGCGATGCGTGCGGCGGGTGCCGTGCTTCGTATGATAACTTTGCCGTCGTTGTCCGCCGGCCCACGCGCTCATGCCATCGCGCCCATCCAAGACGCTCGACACCTTTGCGAACCCGAATCCCGAGCGCGACTACCTGATCCATATCGAAGTGCCGGAGTTCACCTGCCTGTGCCCGCTGACGGGCCAGCCGGACTTCGCCACGCTCACGATCGATTACGTCCCGGACCGGCGCAACGTCGAACTAAAGAGCCTGAAGCTTTACATGTGGTCGTACCGTGACGAGGGCGCGTTCCACGAAGCGGTGACCAACCGCATCCTGGACGATCTGGTGCGGGCGCTGGCGCCACGCTTCGTGCGGCTGACCGCGCGCTGGAACGTGCGCGGCGGCCTCTTCACCACGGTGGTCGCGGAACACCGCAAGCGCGGCTGGAAGCCGGTGCCGCACGTGGACCTCGGCCGCTTCGCGCCGGCCAGTCCGGTGGGCGGCCCGGCGACATGAATCCGGACCTCGAGCGGCTGCAGCCGTATCCGTTCGAACGGCTGCGCCAACTGTTCGCCGATCTGAAGCCGCCGGCGTCGCTCGCCCACATCAACCTGTCGATCGGCGAACCGAAGCACGCCACGCCGCCGTTCATTTTCGAGGCATTGACCAATGCGCTGCCGGGGCTGTCGGTGTATCCGGCCACCGCCGGCACGCCGGCGCTGCGCGAGGCGATCGCCGCCTGGTTGCAGCGCCGCTTCGCCGCGGCGGTCGACCCGGCCACCCAGGTGCTGCCGGTCAACGGCACGCGCGAAGCGCTGTTCGCGATCGCGCAGACCGTCATCGACCGCACGCGCGCAGCGCGCGTCGTCGCACCGAACCCTTTCTATCAGATCTACGAAGGCGCGGCCCTGCTGGCGGGCGCGGAGCCGCTGTTGCTGCCGACCACGCCGGAGAACGACTTCCGCATGGCGTTCGAAACGCTGACGCCGACGCAGTGGGCGCAGGTGCAATTGGTGTACGTGTGCTCGCCCGGCAATCCGACCGGTCGCGTGATGCGCTTGGACGAATGGCGCGCGCTGTTCGACCTCGCCGACCGATATGGCTTCGTGATCGCGGCCGACGAGTGCTACTCGGAAATCTATTTCGACGAGGCCGACCCGCCGCTCGGCAGCCTGCAAGCGGCCCAAGCCTTGGGCCGCGCGGACTACGCCGGGCTGGTCGCGTTCGGCAGCCTGTCGAAGCGCTCCAACGTCCCGGGCCTGCGCTCCGGCTATGTGGCCGGCGACGCGCGCATCCTGAAGAAGTTCCTGCAGTACCGCACGTATCACGGCAACGCGATGAGCCCGCCGGTGCAGGCCGCCAGCATCGCCGCCTGGAACGACGAATCCCACGTGCGCGACAACCGGCGACTTTACGCGCAGAAGTTCGACGTCGCCACGCCGCTGATCGCGCGCGCGCTGCCGACCCGGAAACCGGAAGCGGCCTTTTACCTGTGGGCGCGCACGCCGGGCGACGACACCGACTACGCGCGCCGGCTCTACGCCGAACGGCACGTCACGGTGCTGCCGGGCAGCTTCCTCGCCCGCACGCGCGACGGATCGAACCCGGGCCGCGGCTTCGTGCGCATCGCGCTCGTGGCCGGGTACACCGAGGTCGTCGAGGCCGCGCACCGCATCGCCGAATTCGCCTACTGATACTGAAGGAGAGTGTCATGTCGCTGCAAGCGGTCATCGAAGGAGCTTGGGACGACCGCGCCCGCATCAGCCCGGCCGCGGCACCCGCCGAGGTACGCACGGCGGTGTCCGAGGTGATCGATCAACTGGACGCCGGCAAGTTGCGCGTGGCGGAGAAAAAGGACGGCCAATGGATCGTCCACCAGTGGATCAAGAAGGCGGTGCTGCTGTCGTTTCGGCTGCACGACAACCGGCTGCTCGAAGCCGGCGGCTACACGCGCTTCTACGACAAAGTGCCGGGAAAATTCGCCGGCTACGGCGAAGCGGACTTCCAGGCCGGCGGCTTCCGCGTGGTGCCGCCGGCGATGGTGCGCAAGGGCGCATTCATCGGCCGCAACGTGGTGCTGATGCCGTCGTACGTCAACATCGGCGCCTACGTGGACGAAGGCACGATGGTCGACACCTGGGCCACCGTCGGCTCGTGCGCGCAGATCGGCAAGAACGTGCATCTGTCGGGCGGCGTGGGCATCGGCGGCGTGTTGGAGCCGCTGCAGGCCAATCCGACCATCATCGGCGACAACTGCTTCATCGGCGCCCGCTCCGAGATCGTCGAAGGCGTGATCGTCGAAGACGACTGCGTGATCTCGATGGGCGTCTACATCGGGGCCAGCACGCGCATCTACGACCGCGAAACGGGGCAAATCCATTACGGCCGCGTGCCCAGCGGCGCGGTGGTCGTGCCCGGCTCGCTGCCGGCCAAGGACGGCAGCCACAGCCTCTACTGTGCGGTGATCGTCAAGCGGGTAGACGCGCAGACGCGCGCCAAGACTGCGATCAACGACCTCCTGCGCGAGGCGGCGGCGTCGGCATAAGCGCCGCGGCGGCGGCGCAAATCGGCCGATCGCGGGACTTTCACCGACGCCTGCCGCTGCGTATCCTGCACGCGGGTCTTGCGGAGCATGCGATGGCACTGGAGCGGCTTTTCCACCTGATGGCGGAGAAAAACGCCTCCGACCTGTACCTTTCGGTCGGCTCGCCGATCACGATCAAGATCAACGGCGTCTGCGTGCCGATCAACCAGGAGCGTCTGGCGCCGCAGGCGATCGTCAGCCTGCTCGCCGAGCGGCTGACCGACGCGCAGTTCCGCGAACTGGAAGAGACGCGCGAGCTGAACGTCGGCCTGCCGGTGCAGAACGTCGGCAGCTTCCGTTTGAGCGCGTTCCTGCAGCGCGGCTCGGTTTCGGCGGTGATCCGTTACATCCCGCACGACGTGCCGAAGCTGGAAGAGCTGCTGCTGCCCGACATCCTGAAAGACCTGATCATGGACAAGCGCGGGCTGATCCTGGTGGTTGGCGCCGCCGGTTCGGGCAAGTCGACCACGATCGCGTCGATGCTCGACCATCGCAACGAACTGGTGACCGGCCACATCCTCACCTTCGAGGATCCGATCGAGTTCCTGTTCCGCAACAAGAAGTCGATCATCAACCAGCGCGAGATCGGCACCGACGCCAAGTCGCTGCAGGCGGCGCTGAAAAACGCGATGCGGCAGGCCCCGGACGTGCTGTTCATCGGCGAGATCCGCGACCGCGACACGATGAGCGCGGCGCTCGCGTATTCGATGTCCGGCCATCTGGTGGTCGCCACCATGCATGCGACCAACAGCGCGCATGCGCTGAACCGTGTGATCAGCTTCTATACGCCCGAGACGCGGCAGGCGCTGTTCCAGGATCTGGCGGCCTCGCTGAAGGCCATCATCTCGCAGCGGCTGGTGCGGTCGAAGAAAGGCGGCCGTGTGCCCGCCGTCGAGATCCTGATGAACTCGGGGCACATGACCGCCCTGATCGAGCGCGGCGACGTGCAGTCGATCAAGGAGGCGATGGAGCAGAGCCTGGCCCCGGAGAGCCAGACGTTCGAGCAAAGCCTGTACCTGTTGTTGAAGAAGGACGCGATCACGCGCGAAGACGCGCTCGGCGCCGCCGACTCGAAGAACAACCTGCTGTGGCTGATCAACAATGCCGGCAAGCCGGCCACGCCGGCGACGGCCGGGGCCAACGCGGCGCCGCCGGCGCTACCCTCCTCGTCGTTCTCCGAATTCACGCTCAACATCTGAACGAAGCGGCATCGCGCGTCGGCGCGGCCGACGCTGGGCGACACGCGCTGGCGCGAGGCCGGTGCCGAACCAGCGCCGTCGGTTTTCGGGATAATGCGGGCCATTTTTCTGCCCGCCCGTGTCTGCCACGCTCGAACTCACACGCCGCCTGATCGCGCGCCGCTCGGTCACTCCGGCCGACGACGGCTGCCAGCAACTGATCGCCGAACGACTCGCGCCGTTCGGATTTCAGGCCGAATCGATCAACCGCAACGGCACGACCAACCTGTGGCTGCGCCGTGGCATCACGCGCCCGGTCGTGGTGCTGGCTGGCCATACCGACGTGGTGCCGACCGGCCCGCGCGAGGCTTGGGACTCCGATCCTTTCACTCCGACCGAACGCGGCGGGCTGCTGTACGGGCGCGGCGCCGCCGACATGAAAGCCTCGCTGGCGGCGTTCACGGTCGCCGCCGAGGAGTTCGTGCGCGCGCATCCCGCGCATCGCGGCTCGATCGCCCTGTTGCTCACCTCCGACGAGGAAGGCCCCGCCACCGACGGCACGGTGGCGGTGGTCGAAGCCTTGCGCGCACGCGGCGAAGCGATCGACTACGCGATCGTCGGCGAGCCGACCTCGGTGGAGCGGCTGGGCGACACGATCAAGAACGGCCGCCGCGGCTCGCTGTCGGGCCGGCTGATCGTCAAGGGCGTGCAGGGCCATGTCGCCTATCCGCAGCTGGCGCGCAATCCAGTGCACGAGGTTGCGCCCGCGCTGGCGCAATTGGCGGCCGAAGAGTGGGATCGGGGCGACGCGTTCTTTCCGCCGACGACGTTCCAGGTCTCGAACATCCACGCCGGCACCGGCGCCGGCAACGTCATTCCCGGCACCTGCGAGGTGGACTTCAACCTGCGCTTCGCGCCGACCTCCAGTGCCGAGGAACTGATGCGGCGGATCGAGGCCATTTTGCGCGCGCATCGGCTGGACTACGAGCTGCACTGGACACTGGGGGCGTCGCCGTTCCTGACGCCGCCCGGCGCGCTGGTGGCGGCGCTGTCGCGCGCGATCGAAGAGGCGACCGGCGTCACGCCGCAGCTTTCGACCAGCGGCGGCACATCGGACGGCCGGTTCCTGGCGACGATCTGCCCGCAGGTGGTCGAGTTCGGCCCGCCGAACGCGACCATCCACAAGGTCAACGAGTGCGTGCGCATCGCCGATCTCGAACCGCTCAAGCAGGTCTATCGCCGCACGCTCGAATTGCTGCTCGCCGACAACCCGAACTGACGCCATGTCGATCGACGCCCAAGCCAATCTGCGCACGCTGCGCGACGTGTTGCGCTTCGCCGTGACCCGCTTCAGCGAGTCCGGCCTGCACTTCGGGCACGGTCAGGTCGATGCGTTCGACGAGGCGGTGTTCCTGATCCTGCGCACGCTGCACCTGCCGCTGGAACGACTGGACGTCTTTCTCGACGCCTATCTGACGCACGCCGAGATCAATTCGCTGCTGCAGGTGATCGACCTGCGCGTCAAGAAGCGGATGCCGGCGGCCTACCTGCTGAAGGAAGCCTGGCTGCAGGGCTACAAGTTCTACGTCGACAACCGCGCCATCATCCCGCGCTCTTTCATCGCGGAGCTGTTGAAGGACGCGCTCGATCCGTGGATCCAGGACCCGAACGTCGTCACCGACGTGCTCGACATGTGCACCGGATCGGCGGCGCTCGCGATCATCGCCGCCGACGTCTTTCCGCAGGCGAAGGTCGATGCGGTCGACGTTTCCAAAGACGCGCTGGCGGTCGCCAAGCGCAACGTCGCCGACTACGGGCTGGAAGACCGCATCAGGCTGATCGAGTCGGATCTGTTCTCCAACCTAAGCCAGCGCCGCTACGACCTGATCCTGTGCAATCCGCCGTACGTCACCGACGCGTCGATGGCCAAGCTGCCCAGAGAGTACGGGCACGAACCGAAGCTCGCGCTGGCCGGAGGACCCGACGGCATGAACCTGATCAAACCGCTGGTGCGCGAGGCGCGCGGCTACCTGAAGCGCGGCGGCCTGCTGATCGTCGAAGTGGGCGGCGGGCGGCGCACGGTCGAGAAGCAGTTCAAGGACGTGCCGATGACCTGGCTGACGACCAGCGCCGGCGACGACATGGTGTTCCTGGTGCGGCAGGAAGACCTGCCCTGAATCGCGGCGCCGAAGCGGCCCGCCGCCTGGCATGCTGCGCCTCCTCGATCTGACGCTGGCGCGCGGCGCGCGCGTGCTCTACCGCCGCGTGTCGCTGGTGGCGGCGCCGGGCGAACGCATCGGGCTCATCGGCGCGAACGGCTGCGGCAAGTCGAGCCTGTTTGCGGCGGTGCTGGGCGAACTCGCGCCGGAAGCCGGCGCGCTCGAGACGCCGCCGCCCGAGCGAATCGCCCACGTGGCGCAGGACATCGTCGCCAGCGACACAGCCGCGCTGCAGTACGTGCTGTCGGGCCACGCGCCGCTGATGCGGGCGCGCGCGGCACTGGCGCGAGCGCAGCACGACGGCGACGAACATGGGCTGGCGCAGGCCGCGGCGGCGCTGGCGGATCTGGACGAGGGGGCGCTCGCGGCGCGCGCCGCGGCGATCATGCACGGACTCGGATTCGCGGCGAGCGATGCGCAGCGCCCGGTGGCGGCCTTCTCCGGCGGCTGGCGCAATCGTCTGGCACTGGCGCGCGCGCTGCTGTGTCCGGCGGATCTGTTGCTGCTGGACGAGCCGACCAACCACCTCGACCTCGACGCGGTGATTTGGCTGGAATCGTGGCTGAAGCGGCAATCGGCCACGGCGATCGTGATCTCGCACGACCGCGAGTTCCTCGACCGCATGACCGAGACGACGTGGCTGGTGGCGGACGGAACCATTCGTCGCTACGCCGGCAACTACAGCGCCTTCGAGAGCGCCTATCTCGAGCAGGTGCGTCAGCAGGACGCGGCGGCTCGGAACTACGCCCGTACGGCGGCGCACCTGCAGCAATTCGTCCACCGCTTTCGCGCCAAGGCCACCAAGGCGCGCCAGGCGCAGAGCCGTCTGAAAATGCTCGAACGCTTGCAGGCGGTCGAACCGGTGCGGGCACGTCGCCAGTGGCGGTTCGAGTTCTTTTCGCCACAGCGCTTGCCCGAGCGGCTGCTCGACACGGAGGCGCTGGTGCTCGGGTACGGCGATCGCGAGGTGCTCTCCGGCGTGACGCTCACCGTGCGCGCGGGCGATCGGATCGGCGTGCTCGGCGCCAACGGCGCCGGCAAGTCCACGCTGGTCAAGGCCATCGCCGGCGAACTGGCCCCGCTGGCGGGCGAGCTGCGGCGCGGCCAGGGCTTGGCGATCGGCTACTTCGCGCAGCATCAGCTCGACCGGCTGCGTGCCGACGAATCGCCGCTCGCCCACTTGCGCCGCCTGGCCCCGGACGAGCGCGAGCAGGTACTGCGCGATTTCCTCGGCCGCTTCCGTTTTTCGGGCGAACTGGCGACGAGCCCCGTCGGCCCCATGTCCGGCGGCGAGAAGGCGCGCTGCGCACTGGCGTTGCTCGTCTGGCAGCGCCCGAATCTGCTCGTGCTCGACGAACCGACCAATCATCTCGACATGGAGACGCGGGAGGCGCTGACGGTCGCGCTTTCGACGTTCGAAGGCGCGCTGCTGCTGGTGTCGCACGACCGCCATCTGCTGCGCGCGGCGACCGACCGGCTGTGGCTGGTGGAAGGCGGCCGCGTCGCGGAGTTCGACGGCGACCTGGAGGACTATGCCGCCCGGGTCCTCGCCGGCCGGCGCGGCAAGGGCGAAGCCGAGGCGTCGAGCGCAGACACGATCTCCCGTCGCGACCAGCGCCGACTACAGGCGCTCGAGCGGCAGCGGCTCGCCGAGCGGCGCCGTCCGCTGGCGCGGCAGATCGAGGCGATCGAAGCCGAACTGTCTGCGATCGGCGAGGCGCTGCAGGAGCTGGATGCACGGCTCGCCGCGCCCGACTTCTATCACGGCGGGCCCGCCGACCAGGTGGCCGCCGCGCTGAAGCGGCGCGGCGAGCTGGCCGCGCGTCAGCAGACCTTGGAAGCGAGCTGGTTGGAACTGACGACGCGGCTCGAGGCGCTGACGTAGCGCGCGCCGCGCCCTACTCCGGCTTATTCGGCTTCGACTCTGGCTGGTTCGGCTTCGACAGCGGCGGCAATTCGAGATCGAGTTCGAGGCCGCGCGTCATCGGCACCGTCGTGTTGCCGGTCGGCGTGCTCGGGTCGGGGTTCACGCGCCCGCCTGCGACGCGCTCGTACTCGCGCGCGATTTGGCGCGCCACCTCCGTGTCCCGTTCACCGAGGTCGATGTCGACGGCGATCTCGGTCTTGGTCTGCGGCGCCAGCAAGGTCGTGCGTTCTTTGCCGAGGTCGAGGTCGAGCGCGATCTCGGTCTTCGTTTGCGGATCCGTCCGAGTCGGCGGCGGCGGAGGCGCGACGTAGGTCGCATACAGCTCGCCGATCACCTGCGTGGTGTCGCCGATCTCGGTGACCTGGATCGCGGTGTCGCCGCGATGGGTCAGCGGTTCGGTAGCCGCAGCGGCGCCTGCAGCAGGCGCCGCCGCTGGCGCAGCGGCGGCCCGTCGCTCGGCCTGCGATTGGCCGAGGATGCGCGTCAACGGACCCGCGCCGTCCGGCGGGGCCGCGCGCTCCTCGTCGGCGCGGGCGCGCCGTCCCAGCAGCAGACCGAGGCCGAACAGCAGCACCGCGGCGAGCGCTGCGGCCCATGTGTAGCCGGCCGTGTCGCGCCTTTCTTCGAGCTCGCGTTGGCGGCGATTCGCGGCTTGCAGCTCGGCACGCAATTGTTTGACTTCGGCGCTCAGTGCCTCGACCTGCCGCAACAGATCGGGGTCGGGCGCAGCCGAGCGTTCGAGCGGTTTGCGCTCGTCCTCGGGCGCGGCGAGCACCAGCCGATCGATCGCCGCTGGAGCGGGGCGCGCTGCGGGCGGCGTTGCTGTGGCCACGCCTGCCGCAGCCGTCTCGGCCCTCGGCGGCGCCGCCGCGACGGCCGCCGGCGCAGCGGCCGGCTTCGCCCGCTGAGCCGGTCTCGCCTGTGGGCGCGGGGACGTCGGCCGAGTCGGCGGCGCCTTGACGCCCGTCTCGGCGGTCGCCGCGAGCCGCGGCGCTGCGAGCAGCACGGCGAATTCGTGCCGTCGCGGCGGCTCGCAACCGAGCTCGACGACCACGCGTACGCGCTCGTCGTGAACGGGTTCGGACGTTTGCAGACGCAGCGCGCGCCGGCCGTCGCGCTCGATCAACGCGACGCGCGCATCGTTGAGCACGCGCGGCACGGCGGCGCTGTCGCTGGCCGCGGCGCGCACACATTCGGAAGTGAGCGGCGGACCGGCGACGATCGGCACGTTGACCAGCAGCGGCTGACCGCGTGCGCCGAGCACTTCGGGCGCACCGAACTCGAATGCAGGCGACGGCGCGGAAACCACCGGCGGCGGGTCGAGCAGTACCGTGAACTCGCGTCGCAGCCGCTGCCGGCAGCCGACTTCCAGCACGATGCGCAGCGCCGGCTCGTAGACCGGCTGCACGCTGCTGATGCGAAGCATCGTCGTGCCGGCGCCGCGCTCCAGGCTCACGCGCCCGGCGCCCAACCCGGGCACGTCGCCATCGGGAGGATTCAGCAGCCGCAGGCACTGTGGACCGAAATCGGTGTCGTCTTCGATCGACAGCGGCACCCGCAACAGCAGCGGCTGACCGAGGTGGCTCGCCACTTCGGGCACGCCCAAGCCGAGCGCTGCGGCCGGCGGGCCGAACGCGACGGCGATACAGGCGGCGATGGCGCGCAGGCGCCCGCGTCGCGGGCAGCGCCCCGTCAAGTCACGAAACGAGGAGTTCACTGCGATGGCGCAGCAGCGCAAATGGGTCGGAACCAGCGCGAATTCTTCGTTGCCGCGCCTTGCGACGTAGCGCCGAAAACCCGCTGCATCGCCGCGCTTTCCGACGCTTGTGGCCGCGGTCGCGGCCCTCAAGAATCGCGGCCGCTAAACTGCGGCCGAACCATGGAAACGCGACGCCGCCTTCTACTGATGCGCCACGGTGCGGTCGAGTACTTCGCCGATTCGGGGCGACCGCACCATCCGGACCACGTGCCGCTGACCGCCGAAGGGGTGGCGCAGGCGCGCGCGATGGGCGAGGTGCTGGCGCGCGCGCAGGTGCGCGTCGACCGCGTGATCTGCAGCGGCCTCGTGCGAACCCGCAGCACGGCCGAGCATGTGATGGCCGCGGCCGGCATCTCGCTGACGCTCGAAGAGTGGCCCGAACTGCAGGAAATCCGCGGCGGCAAGCTCGGCGCGATTCCGGACCACGAGCTGCGCGACGCCTTCATCGCCCCGTTCCGGGGCCCGGTCGCGCTCGACACCCGCTTTCTCGGCGGCGAGACCGTGGGCCAGTTGCTCGACCGCGTGATCCCGGCGCTGCAACGGCTGCTCGACGATGCGCGCTGGGACACGGCGCTGCTGGTGCTGCATGGGGGCGTGAACCGCGCGCTGCTGTCGTGGCTGCTGACCGGGCAGCGAATGTTCTTCGGCGGCTTCGAGCAGGCGCCCGGCTGCCTGAACGTCATCGACGTCGGTAGCGGCACGACGAGCAACATCCTGCGCGTGTTGAATTTCAGCCCGCTCGACACGCTGCACACCTCGACGCGGGCGTCGACGATGGAGACCCTGTTCGCGCGCTATCAATCGGTGCGCGCACGGGCGCGCGGCGGA
>JAKANT010000437.1 GCA_021823635.1 Pseudomonadota bacterium | reverse complement strand
GCCGCGCGCGTGCTCGGCGTGCATCTCGAAGGGCCGTACATCAGTGCCGACAAGCTCGGCGCGCAACCCGACTTCACGCAGCCGCCGTCGGCCGCCGCGATCCTCGCGCTCGCGCGGCGCGCACCGATCCGCGTCGTCACGCTCGCCCCCGAGTTGCCCGGCGCACTCGAAACCGTAGCGGCGCTGGCGGCCGCCGGCCTGCGCGTGCAGGTCGGCCACAGCGCCGCAAGTTACGAAGACGCTTGCGCCGCGCTGGCCCAAGGCGCGGCCGGCTTCACGCACCTGTTCAACGCGATGAGCGCGCTGCACCACCGCGCCCCCGGCGTGGCCGGCGCGGCGCTCGCGCACGCCGAGCACGCGGAACTGATCCCCGACCTGCTGCACGTGCACCCGGGTGCGATCCGCGCCGCGCTGCGCGCGATTCCGGGTCTGTACTGCGTCACCGATTCGACCGCTGCGGCCGGCATGCCCGACGGCGATTACGCGCTCGGCCGCCATCGGGTTCGCAAGTGCGCCGGCGCCGTGCGGCTGGCCGACGGCACGCTGGCCGGCAGCACGCTGACGATGGACGAAGCGCTGCGCAACCTCGTTTTTGCGCTCCGGCTGCCGCTCGCCGACGCAGTCCGGCGCGTGTCGACCCACGCCGCGCGCTATCTCGGCCTCGACGATCGCGGCGTGATCTCCGCAGGCGCGTCGGCGGACCTCGTGCTGCTGGAGGCGCGCTTGCGGCTGACGGGCGTGCTCGTCGAAGGGGAGGCGATCGAGGACGTCGCACCGCACCCGCACCCGCCCGCTGAATGAGGCAGATGGGAAAGCCCTGGCGCTCGGTTGCAAATTGCAACAGAATCGCCAGGACCGCAGCCCCGATGACCACCGAATGCGGGATGCGCTGACGAATGGCCTTGAGCGTGCAGCCCCCGCCGATAGAATCGTTTCAATGAGCACCCAACCCAACCCGCCCCTGCCGCCCGGCGGCGCCCCAGGGCCCGAAGCCGGATCCGTGCCGTCGCTGGCGCGGCGTCGGTTGCTGCGCGGCGGCCTGGGTGCCGCTCCCGTGCTGATGGCGGCCGCGCCGCGTTCGGTGATGGCCGGCGGGACGTGCATGACGGGTTCGCTCTACACCTCGTTCAGCCCGAACACGACGATGAGCCGGTCGCCGAGGACGTACACCTGCTCAGGCAAGACGCCGGAGTGGTGGCGTGACTGTGCGCCGACGGAGTGGCCGGCGACCTGCGTGCGGGAGGGCAAGTCCGCAATCAAGTTCAAGGACGTGTTTGCCCCCAACCGTTACGGCGAGGAAACCTTCCTCAAGATCCTGCAGAAGCCCGAAACCCGAGGCCAGAATGGCATGGCCAAACACCTCGTGGCGGCGATCCTCAACGCCAACAAGTACCCGTCCACGCCGATGAACGTCGTCGGCCCGGCAGTCCTCAAGGGCGTTTGGTCGGACTACTGCGCGAAGAACTACTATGAGCCGACGGCCGGCGTGCGCTGGGGCTGCGACGCGGCGCCCAACGGCACCGGCGGCATCACCCCGTGGCTAAGGTCCACCATGGTGGGTTGACGCCGCGCGATGCGGCGTCGGAGTTCACCCGCTGGTACCTGCCGGCGCACGTGGATCTGAGAGGGTGGGACGACGAGTTCGTCGTCCGCGTCGACAGCAGCGGCGCAACCTATCTGCTGTCCGCGCTCGCCGGTGAAACCCTCCAGGCCATGAAAGCCGGCGCGGTGTACTTGGACGACATCGCGGCGCGCGTGTTCGCGAGCTTCGCCCCGCCGAGCGCTGCCACCAGCGCGCTGGCCGCCCAGTTCGCCGACCGTGATGCCGACGCGCAGCAATTGCTGCGCGTGCTCGGCGACCTCGAGGCGCTCGGCATCGCGCGGGCGGATCGCATTTGAACGTCGGCGACCTCGATCCGGCCGCGCTGGTGCAGCGGCTGCACGGCAGCGGCGTGCGGGTTCGCACCGGGCCGCTGGTCGCCAATGTGCGTTCGCGCCTGCCCCAAGTCGCGCGCGGCCTGGCGCTCCACTACGCCGAGCACCCGCTCGAGGCGGACGACGGCTTTGCCGACTTCCACGTCAGCGTCGAGCGCCCGCGCGGCCTGCGGCGCTGGATCGAGCCGCAGGTCGTCTTCAACTTCGACGACACGCAGCCGTTCACGCCGATGCGCGGCGACCAGGGCTTCGCCCTCCTCGAGTGGGGTCTGAACTGGTGCGTCTCCTCGCATTGCCACCAGTACCTCATCGTGCACGCCGCCGTGCTCGAACGCGACGGTCGGGCGCTGATCCTGCCGGCGCCGTCGGGTTCGGGCAAGAGCACGCTGTGCGCCGCACTCGTCTTCCAGGGCGGCTGGCGATTGCTGTCCGACGAGATGGCCCTGCTCGACCCGGCGACGGGCTGCCTGATGCCGCTGCCACGGCCGCTCAGCCTGAAAAACGATTCGATCGACTTGATCCGCGCCCTCGCGCCGACGGCGGTGTTCGGCGACGAGGTTCACGAA
>JAKANT010000436.1 GCA_021823635.1 Pseudomonadota bacterium | reverse complement strand
GAGGCCAGCGTGGCGGCGATCTTGCGCGCGATGTGCCCGGACTTGCCCATGCCGCTGACCACCACCCGGCCGCGGCTCGCCAGCAGCAGATCGACCGCGCGCTGGAAGTCGGCGTCGATGCGGTCGACCAACGCGGCGACCGCCTGCGCCTCGATGCGCAGCACTTCGCGCGCCAGCGCGAGCGCGGACGGACGGGACGCAGGAACGGCGGCGGGCATCGGGAATCGCGACGGGACGCGCGGCGAGTGCCAAGGTTCGACCGCGGTCGGCGGCGATGATACCCTCGCGCGCCATCACTGGCACGAGATTTGCCTTGTCTTCCGCCCTCGACCTGACGCTGCTGCTGCTCGCGGCTTCGGTGCTCGGCGTGGTCGCGTTTCGCTCGCTGAACCTGCCGCCGATGCTCGGCTATCTGGCGGTCGGCATCCTGATCGGTCCGCACGCGCTGGGACTGGTGCCCGACACCGGCGGCACCCGCTATCTGGCCGAGTTCGGCGTCGTGTTCCTGATGTTCTCGATCGGGCTCGAATTCTCGCTGCCGAAGCTGCGCGCGATGCGCCGCATCGTGCTGGGCCTCGGCCTGGCGCAGGTGCTGGCGACGATCGCCGCCGTGATGGCGGCCGGCTACGTCGCGCAGCGCTGGTTCGGTATGGACGTGACGTTGGCGGGCGCGTTCGCGCTCGGGGGCGCGCTGGCGATGTCGTCGACCGCGATCGTGCTCAAACTGCTGGCCGAGCGCCTCGAACTCGAAACCGAGCACGGCAAGCGCATCGTCGGCGTGCTGCTGTTCCAGGACCTGGCGGTGGTGCCGCTGCTGGTGATCGTGCCCGCGCTTGCCACCGAGGCGGAAAACGTCGGGCTGGCGCTCGGCGCCGCGCTTCTCAAGGCCGCCGCGCTGCTGGCGCTGCTGCTGGCCGGCGGGCAGTGGCTGCTGCGGCGCTGGCTGCACCTGGTGGCGCGGCGCAAGTCGCACGAGCTGTTCACGCTGAACGTGCTGCTGGTGACGCTTCTGCTCGCCTGGCTGACCGAACACGCCGGGCTGTCGCTGGCGCTGGGCGCCTTCGTCGCCGGCATGCTGATCGCGGAGACCGAATACCGGCACCAGGTGGAGGAGGACATCAAGCCGTTTCGCGAGGTGCTGCTGGGCCTGTTCTTCGTCACCATCGGCATGCTGCTCAACGTGCGCGTGGTGGCCGAGCAACTCGGCTGGGTGCTGCTCGCGCTCACCGTGCCCACCGCGTTCAAGTTCCTGCTGATCGTCGGCCTGGCGCGCGCCTTCGGCGCCGGCGCCGGCACCGCGATCCGCGCCGCGCTGCCGCTGGCCACCGCCGGCGAATTCGGCTTCGTGCTGCTGCAGCAGGCCGGCGGGCTGCGGCTGCTGCCGGCCGACATGATGCAGGTGGTGCTGGCGGCGATGCTGCTATCGATGCTGGCCACGCCGTTCCTGATGCAGTACAGCGACCGCATCGCGCTGCGCTTCGTCGCGTCCGAGTGGATGCAGCGGGCGCTGGCGCTCACGCAGATCGCCACCCGTTCGATGGCGACAGAAAAACACGTCGTCATCTGCGGTTACGGCCGCACCGGCCAGCATCTGGCGAAGATGCTCGAGCAGGAGAACATCGACTACGTCGCGCTCGACCTCGACCCCGACCGCGTGCGCGAGGCGGTGGCCGCCGGCGAGTCGGTCGTGTACGGCGACGCCGGACGGCGCGAGACGCTCGCCGCCGCCGGCGTCAATCGCGCGGCGGCGCTGGTGATCACCTACCACAACGTCGCCTCGGCGCTGAAGGTGATCCACTTCGCGCACGAGCTGAACCCGCGCCTGCCGATCATCGTGCGCACGGCCGACGACGCCGACCTCGACAAGCTGCTGGCGGCCGGCGCCACCGAAGTGGTGCCGGAGGTCTTCGAAGGCAGCCTGATGCTCGGCTCGCATGCGTTGGTGTTGCTCGGCGTGCCGCTCGCGCGCGTGGTGCGGCGGGTGCGCGAGGCGCGCGATTCGCGCTACCGGCTGCTGCGCGGCTATTTCCACGGCGCCGACGATGCGGCGGAGTTCGACGACGGCACGCACGTGCGGCTGCACTCGGTACCGATCGAAGCGGGCGCGGCCGCCGTCGGCCGCCGGCTCGGCGATCTCGCGCTGGCGCAGATCGGCGCCGAAGTGACTGCGGTGCGCCGGCGCGGCATCCGCGGCGCCGACCCCAGCGACGACCTGGTGCTGCAGGCCGGCGACGTGCTGGTACTGCGCGGCGCGCCCGAGGCGCTGGAACTGGCCGAGGAGCGTCTGCTCAAGCGCTGACGGCGGCGCGCTGCGCCGTGATGCGATCGCGTGCGCGCGCAAGGACGGCTGCCAGATGGCGACCGGTGTGGCTGTTTGCATCGGCCGCGACCGCTTCGGGCGTCCCGGCGGCGACGATGCGGCCGCCGGCGTCGCCGCCTTCCGGCCCCAGGTCGATGACCCAGTCGGCGGTCTTGATCACGTCCAGGTTGTGCTCGATCACCA
>JAKANT010000435.1 GCA_021823635.1 Pseudomonadota bacterium | reverse complement strand
GACCTGCGCGCCGCCGACGAGCTGCGTGCGCGCGATCACCACGTCGTCGGCGGGATGCAGGCGGATGAATGGAGCGATCACTGAAACTGTTTCGGCAGCCATAGCGTCAGGGATGGGATGTAGGTCAGCGCGATCAAGGACACGAGCAGCGGCACCAGCCAGGGCAGGATCGCCATCGTCGTGCGTTCCACCGACAGCTTGGCCACGCGCGCGAGCACGAACAGCACCATGCCCATCGGCGGATGCAGCAGGCCGATCATCAGGTTCAGCACCATCACCACGCCGAAGTGCACCAGATCGATGCCGAGCTGCTGGCAAATGGGCAGCAGAATCGGCACCAGGATCGTGATCGCGGCCACCGGCTCCAGGAAGCAGCCGACGAACAGCATCAGCAGGTTGGCCAGCAGCAGGAACAGCCAGGGCTCGCGCGTGACGGAAAGGACCCAGGCGGAGATCGCCGAGGTCACGCCGGTGGCGGTCAGCATCCAGCCGAAGATCGAGGCGGCGGCGACGATGAACAGCACGGTCGCGGTGGTCTCCACCGTATCCAGGCAGACCTTGACGAACGCCTTCCAGGTGAGCGTGCGGTACCACACCAGCCCAAGGAACAGCGCCCACACGCTGGCGGCGATCGCGCCTTCGGTGGGGGTGAAGATGCCGGTGGACATGCCGCCGATCAGCAGCACCGGCGTCATGATCGGCAGCACCGCCTCGAACCGCAGCACGCGGTCGGCGACGAACAGCAGCACGATGGCGGCGATCACCGTCGGCTGCGCCGGCAGCCCCCATTTGACGAGCCAGTAGATCGCCAGCGGCCACGCGGCCACCACCGCAGTTTCGGCCAGCGCGCGCGCGATGCGGGCGCGGTCGAACTTGATGTCGCTGCCCCAGCCGTTCTTGTGCGCGAAGTACGCGACGGTGGCCATCATCAGCAGCGCCATCAGCGCGCCGGGCAAGATGCCGGCGAGAAACAGCGCGCCGACGCTGACGTTGGCCATCATGCCGTAGATCACGAACGGCAAACTGGGCGGAATGATCGGCCCCAGCGTGGCCGACGCCGCGGTCACACCGACCGCGAACTCCTTCGCATAGCCGTGGTCGCGCATCGCCTTGATCTCGACCGTGCCCAGGCCGGCGGCGTCCGCGATCGCGGTGCCGCTCATGCCGGCGAACACCACCGAGCCGAGCACGTTGACGTGCCCCAACCCGCCCTTCAACCAGCCCACCAGCGCCAGCGCGTAGTTGTAGATGCGGTTGGTCACGCCGGCGTTGTTCATCAAGTTGCCGGCGAGGATGAAAAACGGCACCGCTAGCAGGGGAAAGCTGTCGATGCCGGAGATCATGCGGTGGATCACGACGAACGGCGGCGTCGTGTCGGCGAGCAGGATGTAGATCAATGAAGCGCCGGCCATCGCGATCGCCACCGGCAGCCCGCTGGCCAGCAGGCCGAGGAAAAGGACTTTCAGCATCAACGCTCCTCGAGCGCGATCTCGGGCCGCTCCAGAACGCTGTAGCCCTGCCGCCAATGGCGCAGCGCCACCCGCACCGAGCGCACCGCCATCGCGACGAAACCGGCCAGGCAGACCCCGTACACGACGTTCATCGGCGCATCGACGATCGTCATCCGGTAGTGCTCCATCTTGCTCATCATCTGCACGGTCAACACGCTGGCGGCGACGAAGAACGCGATGCGCAGCGCATCGACCGCGAGCGCCAGCGCGCGCCCGGCGCGCGCCGGCAGATAGCGGTAGAAGAAATCGACCTGGATGTGGTTGTTCTTCGCCACGCCGATCGCGGCGCCGACGAACACGACGCCGATCAGCAGGTAGCGGGCGATCTCCTCGGTCCACGCGGCCGAGTCGTTCAGCACGTAGCGGGTGAAGAACTGGTAGAAGACCGTCAGCCCCAGCAGCCAGAACAGCAGCAGCGCCGGCCAGGCTTCGACCGGCGTGTGCGACAGATCGACCGCCTCGTCTTCGGCGTGGAAACGCCCGTCATCGCCCATCACCTTCGGGCCGGCGTCGAGATCGTGCATAGCTTTACCTTGTCATTCCGAGGAGCGCCTGCGACGAGGAATCTCAAGCGGTGCAGCGGTTGCGGGCTCCGCCCCCGCCTGCGCGGGGGCGGTCGAGACCCAGCGGCGGCCGCGTGAGAGGGAATCCGTCGCGTCGCTCGGGATAAGCCGGGCGCTTGCGGGGGGTGAGATCCCTCGCTGCGCTCGGGATCACCCGGGCGCCTGCGGCGCCCGGGTCACTTGATCGCCTGGATGCGGTCCCAGTCGCGGCGGTCGTAGCCCATCGTCGACATATCGATCGCCTTGACGATGCGGTCGCGGAACTCGTTGCGGTTGACCTCGATGATGTTGATGCCCTTTTTCTTGCACTCGTCCACCAGCTCGGCTTCGCGCTTGCGGATGTCGTTGGTGGCGTTGCGAGCCGCTTCCTGCATGACCTCGGTGAACAGTTTCCTGTCGGCGTCCGACAGCTTGTTCCAGACGTGCGGGCCGA
>JAKANT010000021.1 GCA_021823635.1 Pseudomonadota bacterium | reverse complement strand
GCCGCCGGCACGCCGAAGAACGGCACGAAGATCGAATGCTGCGCGCCGTAGTCCTGGTCGGGCAGGTAATAAAACGGGCGGCCCGCCTTCATCGCGCGGATGGCGGCGCGCAGATCGAAACCTTCGTGCGCGATCAGCACTGGCTCGTTGAAGCGGCCTCGGATCGCGCGCAGCCAGTCGTCCAGCGCCCGGTTGCGCTGGCGCGCGTAGATCGAAGCCGCAGCCACCTCGGAAGCGATTCGGATGCCGCCGGCGTTCAGCCCGACGAAGTGCGGGGCGATCATGATCAGCGGACGGTTGGCCGGATCGAGCAGATGCTGCAGGCCCTCGGCACGCACGAAGCGCGCGATTTGCTCGCGCGTTGCGCGCGCCAGCACTGCGTGATCGAGCGCCGCGCGCGCCATGTGTCGAAAGCAGTCGCGCGCGACACGCCGCCGCTGTTCTTCGCTCCAGTGCGGGAAACACGCGCGCAAATTGGCGAGCGCGACCCTGCGTCGCGGCCGGACCAACCACCACAGCGCGTCGCCGATCGCGTTCGCCAGCCGCGTTCGCGCCGGCTGCGACCAGCCGTGCAGCGACTCGATCAGCGCGATCAGGACGCGGCCGAGCCACGCGCTCACGCCTGCACCTCCGGCGGCGCCGCACCGGCCGGCACCTTGTAGCGGTTGTAGCCCCATAGGTACTGGGTCGGGCAGGTACGGATAAGCCGCTCGAGTTCGCGGTTTACGAGCGCGGCGTCGTGTTCGGGCGCGCCGGTCAGCGGCTCGGCGAGCGCCTGGACGCGGATGCGGTAGCCCGGGCGGCGACCGTGCAGACGCGGCACGCGCTCGGCGAAGATGAACAGCACCTGCGCGCCGGTGGCGGCCGCGAGCTTGCCGGGCAAAGTCATCGTATAGGCGAGCCGGCCGAACATTGGCGCCCAAACGCCGTCGCCCTGCGACGGCACCTGGTCGGGAAGGATGCCGACCGCGCGGCCCTGCCTGAGCGCGCGCAACAACTGGCGCACACCCGCCAGATTGGCCGGTGCCAGATCCACACCGTTGCGCGTGCGGCCGTACTCGACCAGCGTGCGCAACGCCGCCTGCTTGGGAATGCGGTACAGCGCCGTCAGCGCGCGCGGCGGCGCCCAGTGATTGAGCGCGCAGTACTGCGCGCAGATCTCGAAGCAGCCGAGGTGCGGCGTCAGATAGATGACCGGCTTACCGGAGTCGATCGCCGCACGTTCCGGCGCGGGGTCGGCGACGTCGATCACCGTCCGCAGTTCCGGCGCGGGCCGCAGCCATACCCACGGCGTCTCCAGCGCCTGTTTGCCCGCTTCGCGCGCGCACGCCAGCGCCAGCCGCTGCGGGTCGAAGCCCGCTTGCGCGAGGTTGGCGCGCAGTCGCCGACGGTACGTCGCCGACAGCGCGTACACCAGCAGGCCGGCGAAGCCGCCGATCGCATGCACCCATGCGAGCGGCAGCCGCGCGATCAGTTTGGACAGCGAGATCAACATCGAATGCGGCGCGAATCGTCGCGCTTGTGGCGCAGATGGGCCACGTTAGAATCCAGCAACGCCGATTTATGACCAATTGCGGGGCGGGCCGGGCGGGCGCGGATTGTCGCATCCGCGGCGCGGCGAATACTGCTAAAGCGTCGCCACTCGAGCCGAGGGCAACGCGGTCACAAGAAACCTCGAACAGTAGTGGCGCATGGCCAAAGACTATCTCTTCACCTCCGAATCCGTCTCCGAGGGCCACCCCGACAAGGTGGCCGACCAGATCTCGGACGCGATCCTCGACGCCATCCTCGCCAAGGACCGCAGCGCCCGCGTCGCCGCCGAAACGCTGGTGACGACGGGGCTGGTGGTGTTGGCCGGAGAGATCACCACGTCGGCGGTCGTCGATTACGCCGACGTCGCCCGCAACGTGATCCGACGGATCGGCTACGACAACGCCGAATACGGCATCGACTACAAGGGTTGCGCGGTGATGGTCTGCTACGACCGGCAGAGCCCCGACATCGCGCAGGGTGTGGACGAAGGCAAGGGGTTGGACCTCGACCAGGGCGCAGGCGACCAGGGGCTGATGTTCGGCTATGCCTGCGATGAGACGCCGGAGCTGATGCCGGCGCCGATCTACTACGCGCACCGGCTGGTCGAACGCCAGGCCGACGTGCGGCGCGACGGCCGGCTGCCGTGGCTGCGCCCCGACGCCAAGAGCCAGATCACGATGCGCTATGTGGACGGCAAGCCGCACTCGATCGACACCGTCGTGCTGTCGACCCAGCACGCGCCGGACATCGGCTACGAGGACCTGAAAGAAGCGGTGATCGAGACCATCATCAAACCGGTGCTACCCAAGGAGTGGCTGCAGAACACGCGCTATCTGATCAATCCGACGGGCCGGTTCGTGATCGGCGGGCCGCACGGCGACTGCGGCCTGACCGGGCGCAAGATCATCGTCGACACCTACGGCGGCGCCTGCCCGCACGGCGGCGGCGCGTTCTCCGGCAAGGATCCGTCGAAGGTCGACCGCTCGGCCGCGTACGCCGCGCGTTACGTGGCGAAGAACGTGGTCGCCGCGGGCTTGGCGCGCCAGTGCAAGGTGCAGGTGAGCTACGCGATCGGTTATTCCAAGCCGATCAACGTGACCGTCTCCACCGAAGGCACCGGCGAGATCGGCGACGAGAAGATCGCCAAGCTCGTCAATGAGCTGTTCGATCTGCGTCCCAAAGGCATCGTGCAAATGCTGGATCTGTTGCGGCCGATCTACGAGAAGACCGCCGCCTATGGACACTTCGGCCGCGACGAGCCCGAGTTCACCTGGGAGCGCACCGACAAAGCGGCGGCGCTGGCCGACGCGGCCGGCCTGACCCGTCGCGCCGCGTAGCCGCCCGTATCGCGTCTCGCGCCAGCGGCCGTGCGGGCGCGCCCGCGGCCGCGCGGTGCCGACGTCACATGCGGCCGCGACGGATCACGGCGCTTCGCCGCGCGCGATGACCTCGATTTCCGCCAGGCTGGCCACGCGCGCGCCATAAAAGGTGCCGGTGACGTCGAGCAGGCGCACGCGCACGGCGCGCGCCTGCTGGCGCGCGAACGGCACATCGGTGCCGCCGACCGACAGCGCCCCGGTGTTCGCCGTCGCCACTACCTGCGCGCAGCCCGCGTCGGCGCACAGATCGACGCCTGCGGCGCGCACCTGGATCGAGCTATTGGCTTCGTCGCCCGGACGCGGGTTATAAAGGCGCACCGTCTGCACCGTGACCGGCACCGGAAACTCCAGCCGCACCCATTGGTTTTGCTGCGCGCCGGGGCTGCTGCGCCAGTAACGCCAGATTTCGCCCTTCATCACGCGCCGATCGATCAGGCCGCCGTTGCGTTGCGCATCGGCGCTGCTGGAAACCACCACGCGCGCACCCGGTGCGAGGTTGGTGAACTCGACCTGCTGCGGATCCGAAGGCACCGGAATCATCGTGTGCCCGGTATGGCAGCCCACGCAGCGGGCCACGCTGCCCGGCGCGCCGAAGTTGAATCCGGCGACGTGGGCCGATCCGGTGGCGTTGTTCGGATGATTGCCGTCGGCTGCGCTGTCCAGCGCGGACGGCAGCACCGGCACGCGGCCGTCGCGATCGCGCAGCTGTTCGAACAGCGGAACGTTGGCGGGGGCGACGTGCTGTACCGCGCCGGCGGGCGATACCGGCAATTCGCCCAGCAAAATCGGCCAGTCCTCGCCGGGCAGCGAGCCGCGGCTGGCGCGTTGATGGTCGATGAAAAAGCGGATCGTCGCCGCCGATCCCACCGCCGGCGCGCTGATGATGTCGGTGTCCACCGGCGCGTTGAAATAGATGTTGCGGGCGTCGAACAGGAAGGTGCCGTCCTGCGCGAAGTTCGTTCCCGTGGGCGGGAAAGCCGCCGGCGCCGGCCCCGTCCCGGCTGCAAGCGCCGGCGGTCGGGCACGCGCCACGACCGGCTTGGCGCGCAGTTCTGCCGTTTGCGGGTGGTCGAGCAGAGGCTGGCGCTGCGTGCCGTCGGCACTCAGCACCCACAAGCCATAGTCCTGCTGGATCGAATTCGCGATCGATACGACCAGCCGGCCATCCGGTAGCACGGCCGGCTCGGAGACGTACTCGCCCTGGTGAATGCCAAAAGCGTTCGGCGCGACCAGGGGCCGGGAAAAGTCAGTGATGCCCGCCAGCGGCCGATAGCGCGCCGCGCCGCGCGCGAGCACCCGCAGCCCGCCGAAGCCGCCGGCTTCGGTCATGTTGTACATTGGAAAGAAATTTGCGATCAGATCGCCGGCGGCGTCGAAGGCGCCACCGTACATATGGTTGCCGAGGTCGCTGCGGCCGCCGCCGGAAAACATGGCGAGCCCCGTGCCGTCGGGATCGATGACGGCTGCGTGCCAGGCATTGCGGAACATCGCCTCCGCGCTCGGCTGCCGGCTGTCCCGATCCACCGTCAGACCGTCTTTCTGCACGATGCCGGACGCATCGGTGATCGTCGCCAGGCTGTCCACCGGCATGCGCATGTTGCGCCACCAACGGGCGAACACGATGCGGCCGGTCGAAGGATCCACCAGCGGCCGATCCGCCCCGTTGCGTTCGCTGGTCAGGCGGCGCAAACCGCTGCCGTCGGCGTTGACGACGAACAGATTGCTGGTGCGCACGCCGCTGTATTGGGCGTAGGAAGGGTAGCGGGTGGAGGAGAACACGATGCGGCCGTCCGGCAGCCACACCGGATCGAAGTCGTCGAACATCGCCAGCGCTTCCGGCAGGCCGCGCGCGCGCAGCTCGCTCTCCGCAATGCCGCTGCCGCCGGTGACTTGGCGCAGTCCGCTGCCATCGACCTGGATCGTGTAGATGCGCCAGGCGCCGGCGTAGCCTTCTGGGCCGAAGCGGTTATTGCGGGCCGAAGCCGGCAGCCCCGCGAACACGATCGTGCGGCCGTCCCAGGAGACGTCCGGCGCGTTGACGTCGACCAAGTTCAATGTCGCCGCGCTCGGCTGCGCGCCGTCGATCAGCGTGCGCAACGTGCCGTCGGGCTCGCGGATCTGGAGCCGGCCGGGCGCGGCGACGGCCGCGCGCGAGAAAGGGCCCACCCCGGGCATGCCCTTGGCGGGTGCGTAATAGATGCTGCCGCTCGCCAGCACCTGCCGCGAGACGAACACGATCGGCACCGAAAGTGGCGCTCCGGCCGCGGGCGGCGCCGGCGAGGGTGTCGGCGGCGTTGTCGAGCCCGGCGGCGGCTGCGGGCTTGGGCCCGGCCCGGGGGAAGCGCTGGGCCCCGTACTCGGGATTGCGGCGACGACGGTATCGCCGCCGCCCGAGCATGCAGCGGCGAGCAAGGCGAGCGAGACGGCGAGGACGGGGAGCGCGACGCGCGACTTCGACTTCGACACAGGCCGCTTCTTCACACCGACGGGCGGATGGCGAAGGCAAGGTAATGCGCGGGGCTGTCGATCGCAATCGTCCGAAGGTCTCAAGGCTGCGCTCACGCGGCCGACGGGTGCGCCATTGAAGGCAGGCGTCGCGGTTCGCGCACGACCGCCGGGCGGCGCCATCGCGCGCTAAACGGCACGGCGGCGCCGTTACTCGCGGCTTCGGCGGCGGCGATCGGCGCGAAATTGCCGCATCGGCGGCCGGGTCTTCACCAACCCCGGCCAGCACGCGAGACGAAACCCACATGCTCAAGAAGGTCGCGGTCGAGCGCCTGCGTGTCGGCATGTACGTGCATGCCTTGCCGGGCGGCTGGCTCGAACATCCATTTTGGCGCCGCAGTTTCGCCATCACCGACGAAGGCGACATCGCCCGTCTGCGCGCGTGCGGAATCGGCGAGGTGGTCATCGACACCGAACGCGGACTGGACGAACCCCGGAACGCCTGCGCCGAGCCGCCGCGGCACGAGGCGACGATGCGGGTCGAGCCGCGCCCCGACCCGCGCCCGCAGGCGGCCGTCCCGATGGAGGTCGAACTCAAGCAGGCCGCGCGTCTGGTGCGCGCGGCCAAGCCGAAGCTCGTCGCCATGTTTCGCGACGCGCGCCTGGGCAAGGCGATCGACACCGGCCGCGCCGAGGCGCTGGTCGAGGAGATCCAGGGCTCGGTCATGCGGCAGCCGTCGGCGTTCGTCAGCATCGCGCGCCTGAAGCGCAGCGACGAATACACGTTCATGCACTCGGTGGCGGTGTCGGGGCTGATGATCGCGCTCGCGCGCGAGCTCGGCCTTTCCGAGGCCGAGACGCGCCAGGCCGGGCTGGCGGGACTGCTGCACGACCTGGGCAAGGCCGGCGTACCGAACGAAATCTTGAACAAGCCCGGGCGGCTGTCCGACGGCGAATTCGCGCAGATGAAGCGGCATCCCGAACTCGGGCACCGGATGCTGATCGCCAGCGGCGTGCAATGCGACGTCACGCTGGACGTCTGTCTGCATCATCACGAGCGCATGGACGGGCGCGGCTACCCGCACGCGCTCGCCGGCGACCGCATCGACCGCTTTGCGCGCATGGGCGCGGTGTGCGACGTGTACGACGCCATCACGTCGAACCGTCCGTACAAGGCCGGCTGGCCGCCTGACGAATCGATCGCGCGCATGGGCCAATGGGCCGGCGACCATTTCGATCCGGCGATCTTCCAGGCCTTCGTGCGCAGCATCGGCATCTACCCGGTCGGCTCGCTGGTGCGGCTGCAGTCCGGCCGCCTCGGCGTGGTGGTCGAATCGAACGCCGACGATCTGACCGCGCCGGTCGTGAAGGTGTTTTTCTCCACCCGTTCGAATCTGCACATCGCGCCGGAGCGCATCGACCTGCGACGCGGTACCGACCGCATCGTCGGGCGCGAGGATCCGGCGCGCTGGCGCTTCAAGAACCTCGACGAACTGTGGGCGGGCGACGCGCTGTCCGGCTGACGTCTGCGCGTGCCGGCCGCCGCCGCGCGCCGCGCCGGTATACTGACGGCCCGCTTCGAGGAGCGTTGCAACGGGGCGCCTGCCCCGCCAGGCTCGACGCGGCCGCCATCGCGCGGAACGGCATCAACGGCGCTCGCAAACTTCTTTCTTCAAAGGAGGGCGCGAGATGAGCGCCGTACTGAAACCGCAAGCCCAACAGGATTTCGTCGTCGCCGACCTCAGCCTCGCGGAGTGGGGTCGCAAGGAAATCCGTATCGCCGAAACCGAGATGCCGGGCTTGATGGCGATCCGCGACGAATACCGCAGCCAACAGCCGCTGCGCGGCGCGCGCATCGCCGGCAGCCTGCACATGACGATCCAGACCGCGGTGCTAATCCAGACGCTGGAGGCGCTCGGCGCGCAGGTGCGCTGGGCCTCCTGCAACATCTTCTCCACCCAGGATCACGCAGCAGCGGCGATCGCCGCCAACGGCACGCCGGTTTTCGCGGTCAAGGGCGAAACGCTGGAGCAGTACTGGGAGTACACGCACCGCATCTTCGAATGGCCGGCCGCCGCCAACGGGCAGCCAACCTACGCGAACATGATCTTGGATGACGGCGGCGACGCCACGCTGCTGCTGCACCTGGGCGCGCGCGCCGAGACCGATGCCTCGCTGCTCGAACATCCGACCAGCGAGGAAGAAACGCATCTGTTCGCCTCGATCAAGCGCCATCTGGCGCGCGACCCGAAGTGGTATTCGACGCGTCTGGCGCAGATCAAGGGCGTGACCGAGGAGACCACGACTGGCGTGAAGCGCCTGTACCAGATGGCCAAGGAGGGCCGGCTCGCGTTTCCAGCGATCAACGTCAACGACTCGGTCACCAAGAGCAAGTTCGACAACCTGTACGGTTGCCGCGAATCGCTGGTGGACGGCATCAAGCGTGCCACCGACGTGATGATCGCCGGCAAGATCGCCGTGGTGTGCGGCTATGGCGACGTCGGCAAGGGCTCGGCGCAGGCGCTGCGCTCGCTTTCCGCGCAGGTGTGGGTGACCGAGATCGACCCGATCTGCGCGCTGCAGGCGGCGATGGAAGGCTACCGCGTGGTGACGATGGACTACGCCTGCGACAAGGCCGACATCTTCGTCACCGCCACCGGCAACTACCACGTCATCACGCACGAGCACATGAAGCGCATGAAGGACCAGGCGATCGTGTGCAACATCGGGCACTTCGACAACGAGATCGACGTCGCCTCGCTGGCGCAGTACCGCTGGGAGGAGATCAAGCCGCAGGTCGATCACGTGATCTTTCCGGACGGCAAACGCATCATCCTGCTCGCCAAGGGGCGCCTGGTGAACCTGGGCTGCGCGACCGGCCACCCGAGCTACGTGATGAGCTCGTCGTTCGCCAATCAGGTGCTCGCGCAGATCGAACTGTTCACGAACAGCGCGAAGTATCCGGTCGGCGTCTACACGCTGCCCAAGCACCTGGACGAGAAGGTCGCGCGCCTGCAGTTGAAGCGGCTCAATGCCGAGCTGACGGAACTGACCGACGCGCAGGCGCGTTACATCGGGGTGCCGAAGGAAGGACCGTACAAGCCGGATCACTATCGGTACTGAGTCCGTGGCCGGCCGCGGCACGGCGCCGCGGCCCGGCCGTCCGGCTGCGGCTCAGGCCCGCGACTCGCTGCAACGATGCGTATCTTGGTGATCGGCGCCGGCGGCATCGGCGGTTACTTCGGCGCCCAGCTCGCGCGCGCGGGTTTCGACGTCGCGTTCGTCGCGCGCGGCGCGCACCTGGCCGCGCTGCGCGAGCACGGCTTGAGGATCGAAGGCACGCTCGCGCCGCTGCATCTGCCGCAGGTAGCCGCCGACGACGATCCGGCGCGGTTCGCGCGCGCCGACGTCGTGATGTTCTGCACCAAGCTGTGGGACGTCGAAGCCGCGGCACAACGCCTGGCGCCGGCGCTGGCGAGCGACAGTCTGGTGATTCCGTTTCAAAACGGCGTCGAAAGCCACCTGATCCTGCGCCGCGTGCTGGGCGAAGCGCGTGTGGCCGGCGGCGTGGCGCAGATCTCGGCCACCATCAAGGCGCCGGGCGTGATCGAGCAGAGCGGCCCCTACGCACGGCTGCGCGTCGGCGCCTTCTTGCCGGCGCAGCACGCGCGCGTGCAGGCGTTCGCCGACGCCTGCAAACGCGCCGGCATCGACGTCGAAGTGGTCGACGACGTCGAGCGCGCACTGTGGGAGAAATTCGTCTTCCTGAACGCGGTGTCCGGACTGACCTGCCTGACGCGGCAGCCGATCGGCGTCGTGCGCGCCGACCCCGACATCCGTCCTGTCCTGGTGGCGGCGATCGAAGAGGCGGTGGCGGTGGCGCGTGCGCGCGGCGTGCGGCTGGCCGAGGACATCGTCGCCGCGACGCTGAAGATCGTGGACTGGCTGCCGGCGCAGATGCGCGCGTCGATGCTGCACGATCTGACGCGCGGCAACCGGCTCGAAGCGCCGTGGCTTGCCGGCGCGGTGGCGCGCATGGCGCGCGAGGCGGGACTCGCCGCCCCGGTGAACGCGGCCATCTATGCGGCCCTCAAGCCGTATGTGGACGGCGCGCGCTGACCGGCGGCCGAGGACGACGGCATGCGCCTGCTCCTGGTTTGGCTATTGAACGCGGTCGCGCTGTGGCTGGTGACGCAGATCCTGCCCGGGGTGCGCATCACGGAATGGTGGCCGCACGCGCTGATCGCGGTGCTGGTGCTCGGTCTGGTCAACACGCTGCTGCGGCCGTTGCTGGTGATCCTGACGCTGCCGGTGACGATCGTGACGTTCGGACTGTTCCTGCTGGTGGTCAACGCGCTGCTGTTCTGGGCGGTCGGCGCGATCCTTAAGGACTTCCAGGTCGACGGCTTCTGGTGGGCCATGGCCGGCGCGCTGCTGTATTCGATCTTCTCGTGGGCCTTTTCCGCGCTGCTGCCGCGGCGCTGACGAAGGAAACCCGATGCAACGCACCTACAGCTTCGAGTTCTTTCCGCCCAAGACGCCCGAGGGCGCCGACAAGCTGCGCGCGGTGCGGGCGCAGCTCGCGGCGCTGGCGCCCGATTTCTTCTCGGTCACCTTCGGCGCCGGCGGCTCGACGCGCGAGGGCACCTTCAACACGGTGATGGAAATCCATCGCGAGGGGCTGCCGGTCGCGCCCCACATCTCCTGCATCGGCAGCACGCGCGCCTCGATCGTCGAGCTGTTGCAGCGCTACCGCAGCGCCGGCGTACGCCGCATCGTCGCGCTGCGCGGCGACCTGCCCTCCGGCGCCGGCGCCGGTCGCGGCGAACTGGCGTACGCGAACGAACTGGTGGAGCTGATCCGCGCCGAAACCGGCGACTGGTTTCGCATCGAGGTCGCCGCCTATCCCGAGTACCACCCGCAGGCGAGATCGCCGGCGGAGGATTTGCGCAATTTCGTGCGCAAGGTGCGCGCCGGCGCCGACTCGGCGATCACGCAGTACTTCTACAACGCCGACGCGTATGCGCGCTTCTGCGAGGAAGCGCGGCGGCTCGGCTGCGAGGTGCCGATCGTTCCGGGCATCATGCCGATCACCAACTTCGCGCAGCTGGCGCGTTTCTCGGATGCCTGCGGCGCCGAAATCCCGCGCTGGGTGCGGCTCAAACTCGCCAGCTTCGGCGACGACCGCGAATCGATCCGCGCCTTCGGTCTGGACGTCGTGACGCGACTGTGCGAACGCCTGCTCGCCGACGGCGCGCCGGGGCTGCACTTCTACACGATGAACCAGGCCGAAGCGACGGTCGAGTTGTGGCGGCGGTTGGGACTGCCGCGTTAGCGCGCGCGCGGGCGACTAGGCGCGCGGCGGCGCGCGCCGGTACGGTTCGTCGTGCGCGACGAACTCGTTTTCCTGCGCGGCGGCGGCGCGCCATTCCTTCATCGCCGGTAGTTCGAGCATCGTGCGCAGGTATTCGTCGAGCGA
>JAKANT010000020.1 GCA_021823635.1 Pseudomonadota bacterium | reverse complement strand
AACTTCGTCTGGATCTTCGCCGAGGTCGGCAACCACATCCCGGCGAACCCAACGCTCCCGATCCCCTCGAACGCCCACTGGCTGCCGCTCGCCTCGATCATCCAGGCGCCGTTCATCTCGATCCTGTACGGGCTCGAGGCGTGGGAAAGCTACGAACGGCTGATTCTGGTGCACTCGGTGCGGCATGCCGGCGAACTGGCGTATCGCGAGACGGTCGAGGCGTTTCGCACGCACGAAGTCTTCGGCGAAATGCTGGCGGCCGATCCGGGCAAGCTCGTGTACGTGCCGATCGTCACGCGCGAGCGTGTCGACGGACTGCTGAACGCCCGCATTCCGGCGCTGATCGCCACCGGCGCCCTGGAAGCGCGCGCGGGGGTCAAGCTCGACCGTGAACGCAGCCGCATCATGATCTGCGGCAACCCGCAAATGGTGGACGACATCCGCCATCACCTGCAGCACGCCGGCTACAAAGTTTCCCGGCGCGGCGAGCCGGCGCAGATGGCGGTGGAGAACTACTGGTAGCCGGCGGCGCTGTCCGCCTTGGCGACTCTGGTCGCAGGGGCGGTGCAGCCGGCGCCCGGGCGCGCCGGTGAACTCGTTCGCGCCCGCGCGGTCTGCGGCGGCATGGATCGCCGCGCCTTTCTCGCTGCCGCGGGCGCCGCGGCGCTCGCGGCCGCCGCCGTGGCGGCGGCACCGCTGCGGCGCGCCTGGCCGCGCACGAACGAGCCGATCGCTGCCATCGGCATGGGCACGTGGCTGACGTTCGACGTCGGCGACAACCGCGTCGAGCGCGCGCAGCGCCGTCGCGTGCTGGAACGCTTTTTCGCCGCCGCCGGCGGCATGATCGACTCTTCCCCGATGTATGGACGCGCGGAGAGGCTGCTCGGCGAGCTGCTGCCCGGTTTGCCGTATCAAGGGCGGCTGTTCGCCGCGACCAAGGTGTGGACCGCCTTCGAGCGCGTCGGCCCGCGGCAACTGGAGGAGTCGCTGCGGCTGTGGGGACTGCCGCGTTTCGACCTGCTGCTTGTGCACAACCTGCTGAACTGGCGGGCCCACCTGAAGACGCTGCGTGCCTGGAAAGATGAGGGGCGCGTGCGTTACATCGGCGTGTCCACCTCGCACGGCCGCGCCCACGACGAAGTGATGCGGGTAATGCGCAGCGAGCCGATCGACGCCATCCAGATCACCTACAACCTGGCCGACGCGAGCGCCGAGCCGGTGATGGAATTCGCCGCCGAGCGCGGGCTCGCGGTGATCGTCAACCGCCCGTTCGACGGCGGACTGCTGTTCAACGCGGTCGGCTCCAAAAGCCTGCCGGCGTGGGCGGCCGAGTTCGACTGCGCCAACTGGGCGCAGTTCTTCCTCAAGTGGATCGTCGCACACCCGTCCGTGACCTGCGCGATTCCGGCCACGACCAACCCGGCGCACATGGACGAAAACATGGGCGCCGGGCGCGGGCGGCTGCCGGATCAAGCGCTGCGGCGGCGCATGCAGGAATACGTGGCGCGCCTCTGACCGCGCGCTGCGGCCGGCGCGCCGGCGAAGCGGGGCTTGGGCCATGAGGCGGCGGCGCGCGGCATCATTGCGACCGTGCTGAACGCCGCCAATGCCATCACCGTCGCGCGCATCCTGCTGGTGCCCGTCATCGCGTGGTACGCGCACGTGCGCGACTACGAAGCGGCGTTCTGGCTGTTCCTGCTTGTGGCCGCGAGCGACGCGCTGGACGGACTGATCGCGCGCGCGTTCGACCTGCGCACGCGCTTCGGCGCCATCGCCGACCCGCTGGCCGACAAGTTGACGATGCTGACCGTCACGCTGATGTTGGCCTGGCAGGGCTGGCTGCCTTGGTGGCTCGCCGTGGCGATCGTCGGGCGCGACGCGGTCATCGTCGGCGGCGCGGTCGCCTACCGCGCGCTGGTGGGCCGGCTCGAGATCGCGCCGACGTGGCTGTCGAAGCTGAACACGGCGGTCGAGTTCACGCTGCTGGCGACGCTGCTCGCGGTCGGCGCCGGTTTCGCCGACGGCGAGCCGTGGCTGCCGGCGCTGATGTGGATCGCGCTCGCCACCGTGCTCGCCTCCGGCGCGCAGTACGTCTGGATCTGGGGCGGGAAGGCGATCGCGGCGCGCCGCGCGGCGTAGGGTAACGGGGGCTATGCGGTAGCGGCCCGGACGTCGCGCGCGGCGCGACTCACGCCGCCCGCTTGGCCGCGAGCGCGTTGCCGGCGCGGGCGAACGCCTTGCGGCCGAGGTGGCCGCTGATCCACTGCCCGATCGCCACCACCTTGGCGAGATCGATGCCGGTTTCGATGCCGAGCCCCTCGAGCATGTAGAGCACGTCCTCGGTGGCGACGTTGCCGGTGGCGCCTTTCGCGTAGGGGCAGCCGCCCAGCCCGGCCACGCTGGTGTCGAAGCTGGCGATGCCCATCTCCAGGCAGGCGTAGATGTTGGCGAGCGCCTGGCCATAGGTGTCGTGGAAATGGCCGCTGACATCGGCGAGGTCGTACACCGAGAGCGCCGCTTCCATCGCTTTCTGCGTGGCGCGCGGCGTGCCCACACCGATCGTGTCCGCCACCCCGATGTGCTCGACGCCGATGTCCTTCATCAGCCGCGCCACGTACGCGACCGCCTCCGGCTTCACCTCGCCCTGATACGGGCAGCCGAGCGCGCAGGAAATGGCGCCGCGCGTGCGCAGGCCGTGCGCGCGCGCGGCTTCGCACACCGGCGCGAAGCGTTCGATCGATTCCGCGATCGAGCAGTTGATGTTCTTGCGCGAGAACGCCTCGCTGGCGGCGCCGAACACCACGATCTCGTCGGCGCGCGCCGCCAGCGCCGCTTCGAAGCCCTTCATGTTCGGCGTCAGCACCGAGTAGACGACGCCCGGCCGGCGCGCGATCTTCGCCATCACCTCCGCGGCGTCCGCCATCTGCGGCACCCACTTCGGCGACACGAAGCTCGTGACTTCGATGTTCGTGAAGCCGGCGTCGCTCAAGCGGTCGACCAGCTCGACCTTGACGGCGGCCGGAATCGGCTGTTTCTCGTTTTGCAGCCCGTCGCGCGGGCCGACTTCGACGATGCGCACGCGCGCGGGCAGGTCGGGCATGGCGGACTCCTTACTGGGTGCGCCATCGTAGCGCCGCCGCCGGCGATGGTGGGTGGGTAGCCGCTTACGCTACAGACCAAGCCAGGAAACCCATCGCGACGTGGGAAAACGGGCTAACCGGAACCGGTGAACGCGCCGCCTTGCGACGGCGCCTGGCCCCCTCCATATTGGCCGGATCCGAAGCTCAGGGAGGGAGCAAATGCGCGACTCACTGCGCTCGTTGGCGGCCGCGTTGACGGCCGCGCTGCTCGCCGCCTGCGGCGGCGGCGCCGGCGACACCAGGACGACGACGCGCCCCGCGGCCGACACCGCGGTGGCGGCGGGCACCGTGACCGGGCTGGGGGAATTCGCGGTCGACGGCGTGGCCTACGACATCGGGCAGGCGCAGATCGCGGTCGATCTCGATCCGCGTACCGAGACCGCGGCCAGCGTCGCCGACCTGAAAGTCGGCCAGCAGGTCGAGGTGCAGATGGCGGAGGGCCGCGCGGTCAAGGTGCTGATGCGCGCGCACGTGCACGGCCCGGTCGAGGCGATCGATCTGGCCGCGTCGAGCTTCGTCGCCGTCGGGCAGACCGTCGTCGTGACCGACGCGACGGTCTTCGAAGGCATCTCCGGGCTCGCCGCCCTGCGGGCCGGCGACCGGGTCGAGGTGCACGGCACGCTCGATGCCGCTGGCAACGTGGTGGCCACGCGGGTCGAGTTGCGGCCCGCCGACGGCACGCTGCGCGTGCGCGCCGGCGGCCTCGTCGCGCAGCACGACGCCGCGGCCAAGACGTTCAGGCTTGGCGCGTTGACCGTCGACTACGCCGGTGCCGTCGTCAAGCCGGAGGGCGCGACGATCGAAAACGGCGTGCTGGTGTTCGTGTTCAGCGACCAGTTGCCGAGCGGCGGCAGGCTGGTCGCGCGCGCGGTGCGCGTGGTGAAGAAGCCGGTGCTCGACGGGCACCGCATCGTGATCGGCGGCCTGGTGACCGATGCCGCCGCCGACGGCAAGACGTTCAAGGTCAACGGCATCGCGGTCGATGCGTCGGCGGCCGAAATCAAGGGCCCCGGCAACCCGACGCACGCCGACATCCGCAACATGACGCTGGTGCGCGTCGAAGGCACGTTCGCCGGCACCGGCGGCGGCGCGGCGCTGAAGGCGACGCGCGTGTGGATCGTGCCGGCGTCGGAAAGCCGCCGCATCGTGCTGCTGGGCCAGGTGACCGATTTCGTTTCGGCCGCCAGTTTCAGGGTGCGCGGCACGCCGGTGGACGCGAGCAGTGCGCAATTGCGCAACGGCACGGCGGCCGACCTGAAAGACGGCGCCTTCGTGCTGGTCAAGGGGCACATCGCGGGCGAACGCGTGCGCGCCGAGGAAATCGTGTTCCTGACGCCGCCGCCGGGACAGGTGTTCCGGTTGACCGGCATCGTGCAGGCGTACGACGCGGCCGCCGGCACGTTCAGGCTGCTCGGGATCCCGATGCGGCTGGCGGCCGACGCCGCCTTCGAGGGCGGCACGCGCGCGGACCTGCGCGACGGCCAATCGGTCGAGGTGACCGGCAGCTTCGACGGTGCCGTCTTCATCGTCACCAAACTGAGGTTCAAGCCGCTGGCCGCGCCGCTGTCCATCGTGCTGACGGGGACGATCACGGATCTGGCGCCGGGAGGATTCAAGCTGAACGGCACGCCGATCGCGATCGACGCCGCCACGCGCATCGAGGGCGGACCGCTCGCCAACGGGCAGTTCGTCGAAGTGCATGCGCGCTGCGCCGCGGCGAGCGCGTTCCCGTCGTGCGATCTGGTGGCCACGCGCATCGAGGTCGAGCGCGATGTGGCCAGCGCCTGGCTGGTCGGGCCGATCACGGACTTCGTGTCCAAGGCCGACTTCCGCGTCCAGGGGCAGCGGGTGGACGCGAGCGGCGCGCGTTTCGTGGGCGGCGCCGAGACCGATCTGGCCAACGGCGTGCCGGTGAGGGTGGCCGGCAGGTTGAGCGGCGGCGTGGTGTTTGCCGCCAGCGTCACGTTCCTGCGCTGAAAGGCCCGCGCCGCGCGCGCCTTACTCCAGCAGGCCGGCGCGGCGCGGCAGCCACAGCGCCAGTTGCGGCAGCGCGATCGTCAGCGCCAGCCCCAGCAGTTGCAGCAGCACGAATGGCACGATGCCGCGGTAGATCTGCGGCAGCGTGACGCTGGCCGGCACCGCCCCGCGCATGCAGAAAAGCGTGAAGCCGAACGGCGGCGTCAGGAACGAGGTCTGCAAGTTGACCGCGAGCACGATCGCGAACCAGGTCAGAAACACCAGGCTGCCGTCGGCGCCCAGATGTGACGCGAATTCCACTTCCTTGAGCAGCGGCGCAAACAGCGGCAGCACGATCAGCGAGATCTCGATCCAGTCGAAGAAGAAACCGAGCAGGAACACCACCGCCTGTACGAGCAGCATCAGCTCCCAGCCGGAATCGATGCCGGCCGCACGCACCAGATCGCGCGTGACATCGTCGCCGCCCAGGGCGCGGAACACGAAGGAAAAGGCGGTGGCGCCGAAGAACAGCAGGAACACCATCGCATTGGTGGCGGCGGCCGCGGCGAGCGCCTCGCGCAGCGTGCGCCGGTCGAAACGTCCGCAGCCGCGCGCCAGCGCAAGCGCGCCCAGCGTGCCCACACCCGCGGCTTCGGTGGGCGTGGCCCAGCCGCCGAAGATCGATCCCAGCACCAGCAGCACCAGCGCGGCGGGCGGCAAAAAGCCGCGCGCCATCAGCCGCAGCAGATCGCGCGCGTCGCGTGGCCCACTGTCGGGCGGCAGCGCCGGCGCGAGCGCAGGCCGCGCGCGGCTCAGCAGGGCAATGTAGGTCAGGTACAGCGCGGCGAGCAGCAGACCCGGCAACAGCGCGGCCGCAAACAGCGTGGCCACCGACACCGAGAGCAGATCGCCCAGCACCACCAGCATGATCGAAGGCGGGATCAGGATGCCGAGCGTGCCGGCGGCGGCGATCGTGCCGGTGGCAAGGGCCTTGTCGTAGCCGCGTTCCAGCATCGCCGGCAGCGCGATCAGCGTCAGCATGATGACCGAGGCGCCGACGATTCCGGTCGTCGCCGCCATGATCGTGCCCATCGCGGTCACCGCCAGCGCCAGCCCGCCCGGCACGCGCCGCAGCAGCAGTTGCAGACAGCGCAGCAGCTCACCCGCCACCCCGCTTTTCTCCAGCACCGTGCCCATCACGATGAACAGCGGAATCGCGACCAGGATCGAATTGGCCGCGACCGCGCCGAAGATGCGCGGCATCAGGTTGGCGAAGTGGATCGGCTCGAAGACGCCGACCGCGATGCCGAGCGCGCCGAACAGGATCGCCAGCCCGCCCAGCACCAGCCCGACCGGATAGCCGCTGAAAAGCAGCAGCGCCAGCGCCGCGAACATCAGCGGTGCTAGATGCTGCGCCAGCCACGCGCTCATCGGGGCGAGGGTGCGGCGCGCGGCAGAAAACCGCCTTGGTCGTCGCGCGCGCCGAGCAGCAAGGCGGCCGCCCGCAGCGCCACCGCCGCCGCGCCGAGCGCGAGCAGCAGGAAGGCGAGCGCGATCAGGCTCTTGGGCACGAAGCGGTACGGCAGACCGCTCATCGACTCCGACGCTTCGTTGCGCAGCCACGCGGTCCAGGCGTAATCGATGCCGAAGTAAAGCCCGACCGCGCAGAACGGCAGCGCGAGGAGCAGGCAGCCGGCCAGTTCCAGCCACGCGCGCGTGCGGGCGCCGGCGCGCGCCGCCAGCGTGTCGATACGCACGTGCGCGTTGCGCACGTACGCGTAGCCGAGCCAGCCGGCGAACAGCGCCGTGTGCAGGTGCCATTGCAGCTCCTGCAGCCGCGTGGAGCCCAAGCCCGGCACCTGGTAGCCGAACTTGCGCGTTACGACATCGAAGCCGATCACCAGCGCCGCCGCAAGGAAAAGCCAGGCAGCCGCGCCCGCCACCCGCGCCAGCGCCGTTTCCAGAACGGCGCCGGCGCGCAGCAGGCGCGCCGCCGCCGTCATCGGCGTCGCCACAGCGCGCGCGGCGTCACTTCAGGTAGCCGAGGTCGCGCCAGATCGCGTAATCGGCGCGGAAGCGCGCGTACGAATCCCACACGCGCTTGAAGTTGGCGTTGCGCGCCGACTCCTCCGCCACCACTTCGTTCCAGGCCTTTTCGTAGGCGGCCAGGATCTCGGCCGGCCAGCGCCGCACCTGCACGCCGTTTTTCTCCTGCATCTCCTTGAGCGCGCGCCACTGCAGCGCTTCGCCCTCGGCGATCGATTCGCGGATCTGATCGCCGCAGGCGTGCTCGATGATGGCCTTATGCGGCTCCGGCAGGGCGTCCCACTTCTTCTTGTTGATCATCAGGTCGAAGAACGTGGCTTGCTGATGCCAGCCGGGGAAGTAGTAGAACTTCGCCACCTGATGGAAGCCGAGCCGCTGGTCCATCGCCGGCAGCGAAAACTCGGTGGCGTCGATCGTGCCGAGTTGCAGCGCTTGCAGGATTTCGCCCGGCGCGAGCTGCTGCGTCGCCACGCCCAGTTTCTCCATGACGCGCGCGCCCAGCCCGAAGAACCGCATCTTCAGGCCCTTGAGGTCGGCCACGCTCTTGATCTCCTTGCGGAACCAGCCCGACGCCTCCGGCGGGATCACCGCGCACGGAATGTTGTGCACGTTGTGCTTGGCGAACATCTCGCGCGCCAGCTCAAGTCCGCCGCCGTGATACATCCAGGCCATGTATTCGCCGATGCCGGGTCCGAACGGCACCGACGAGAACATGTTGAACGCGCTGTCGACGCCGGCGAACCAGCCGGCCCCGGCCCAGGCGGCGTCGATCGAACCCTGCGACACCGCCTCCACCGCCTTGGCCGCCGGCACCAGCGCGCCCGGCTCATGGAAGCGCAGCTCGATCTCGCCGCCGGAGGCACGCGCGATCTTGGCCGGCAGCTTCTTTGCCGCCTCGCCGATCAGCACCATGCTGCTCGGAAAGGTGCTCGCCATGTTCAAGCGCACTTTCGCTTGTCCCTGCGCCCATGCGCTGGAAGCGCAGAGAAGCGCGCCGGCGCACGCGCCGGCCACGCTCCAGGTCAGAACGCGCCTCATCGATCGTCTCCTCGTGTCGTATCAGGCCGCTCGCACGGGCTTGCGGCCACCCTTGGCGCGCAGCGCGGGCGCGGCCTGACCGGTCGCGCCTGCGCGCTGCGCTCGCCAACCGAGTTGTTCCGACAGCGTTGCCGACAGCTGCGCCAGCGGCGCGCGCAGCGCGCGCAGCTTCTCCAGCGTCAGACGCGCCTTCGGGCCCACGACGCACATCGAGCCGAGCACCTGGCCGGCATGGCCGAACACCGGCATCGCGATACAGCGGATGCCTTCTTGGTGCTCCTCGTCGTCGATCGCGTAGCCGGCGCTGCGGATGCGGCGCAGTTCGGCCTCCAGCGCCGCGCGCGTGCCGATCGTCTTGCGCGTGTAGCGCTCGAAGCGCAGGCGAGCGAGCAAACCGGCCAGTTCCGCCGGCGGCAGCCACGGCAGGATCGCCTTCGCCACTGCGGTGCAATGCAAAGGACGCTGCGCGCCGATGTCCTGCACCACGCGCACCGGGCCGTCGTGCTCTTGCTTGGCGACGATGGTGACCGCGCCGTCGCGATAGACGGCCAGGCTGCTGCCTTCGCCGCTGCGGCGCGACAGTTCGGCCAGCAGCGGTTGCGCGACGCGCGCGATCTGCTCCGGCGACCAGGTGCGCTCGGTCAGCAGATACGGTCGCGTCGACAGTTGGTAGGCGCGCGTCTGAGCGTCTTGGCGCAGGTAATCGAGCCCGACCAGCGTCTGCAGCAGGTGATGCGCGGTGCTGCGGTTCAGCCCGGTGCGGCGCGCCGCCTCGGCCAGGCTGAGGCTGCCGCCGCCGAAAGCGATCGCCTCCAGCAGGCGCAGCCCGCGCTCGAGCGACAGGTGCGTCGCGTTGCGCGGCGCCGCGTCGGCGCTTGCGTCCTGTTTCATTTACTGAGACAGCGGCCGGGTCGAGATCTCAGCTATTAGAAGTACCGGCGCGCCCGGCTGTCAAGCGCGCGCCGTCGACGAGGCGGCTTGGCTCAGCGCGCCGGCGCCGTCGTCTGCGCAGCGAAGCGCACCAGTTCGGCGCCTTCCGGCACCTGGTCGCCGACCGCGTACAGAATCTCGTCGACCACGCCGTCGGCGGGCGCGAGGATCGCGTGTTCCATTTTCATCGCTTCCAGCACCACCAGCGGTGCGCCGCGCGCCACCCGCTCGCCGCGCTTGACGTTGACGGCGATCACTTTGCCCGGCATCGGCGCGGTGAGCCGGGATTCGGCCGCCTCTTCGCCGGCGTGCGCGATCACGTCGAGCAGCGTCAGCACGCGATGGCGGCCGCGCGTGAACACGTGCAGATCGTCGCCGTCGCGCACGACGTCGGCGGCGAGCGCGCGATCCGCCAGCCGCATCGTCAGCCGCGTGCCGGCGGCGGCGGTGACGGCGAATGGCAGCGCGAGCGTCGCGTAGTGCAGCACGTAGGTGTCGGCGCCGGCGCGCGAATACTCGACCTCCACGTCGTGCGTGCCGCGCTCGGAGCGAAACGAGAGCGACCGCCGATACAGCGTGTTCAGGCGCCAGCCATGCGCCTGCGCCCATGGATCGGGGCAGCCGGCCGCGGCCGCCGCGTCGTCGGCCAGGATGCGCGCGCAGGCGGCCGCCAGCACCTCGGCCGGCAGCCGCTCCTCGGCCGCGAACAGCTGCTCGCGCTCGCGTTCGATCAGGCCGGTGTCAACGAGACCGCGCGCGAAGCTGGCGTTGTTCATCAGCCGCGTGAGGAAATCGACGTTGTTGGCCAGCCCGACGATGTGCGTGTCGGCCAACGCCTGCCGCATGCGCGCCAGCGCTTGGTCGCGGTTCTCGCCCCACACGATCAGCTTGGCGATCATCGGGTCGTAATGCGGCGTGATCGCGTCGCCCTGGCGCACGCCGCTGTCGATGCGCACCGGCGCCGGCGGCGCGTCGTCCTGGTTTGCGTTGCGCTTGAACTCGACCGCCGCCGGCGTGGCGAAATGCTTGAGCACGCCGGTGGCGGGCAGAAAGCCGCGGTCCGGGTTCTCCGCGTAGATGCGCGCTTCGATCGCGTGGCCGAAGATCGTCAGCTCCTGCTGGGTCAGCGGCAGCGGCTCGCCGCACGCCACGCGCAACTGCCACTCCACCAGATCGAGCCCGGTGATCATCTCGGTCACCGGATGCTCGACCTGCAGCCGCGTGTTCATCTCCATGAAGTAGAAGGTGCCGGACGCGTCGGCGATGAACTCCACCGTGCCGGCGCCCAGATAGCCGACCGCGCGCGCTGCCGCCACCGCCGCCTCGCCCATTTGCTTGCGCCGATCGGGGCCGATGCCGGGCGCGGGCGCTTCCTCGACCACCTTCTGGTGACGCCGCTGCACCGAGCAGTCGCGCTCGAACAGCGACACACAGTTGCCGTGCGCATCGGCGAACACCTGGATCTCGATGTGGCGCGGCTTGGCCAGGTACTTTTCGATCAGCACGCGGTCGTCGCCGAAGGCGGCCGCCGCTTCGCGCTGGCAGGCGGCGAGCGCCTCGGCGAAGTCCTCGCGCCGCGTTACCACGCGCATGCCTTTGCCGCCGCCGCCGGCGCTCGCCTTGATCAGCACCGGATAGCCGATCGCGTCGGCCTGTTGGCGCAGAAAATCCGCCTCCTGACGTGCGCCGTGATAGCCGGGCACCAGCGGCACACCGGCGCGCTCCAT
>JAKANT010000019.1 GCA_021823635.1 Pseudomonadota bacterium | reverse complement strand
GAATCGCGGTGCCTTCCAGATTGCGCGCGGCACGCCCGATCGTCTGCACCAGGGAACGGGTCGAGCGCAGAAAGCCCTCCTTGTCGGCATCGAGGATCGCGACCAGCGACACCTCGGGCAGGTCCAGCCCTTCGCGCAGCAAGTTGATCCCGACCAGCACGTCGAACACGCCCGCCCGCAGGTCGCGAATGATCTCGACCCGTTCGACGGTATCGATGTCGGAGTGCAGGTAGCGCACCTTCACTCCGTGTTCGGCGAGAAACGCAGTCAGATCCTCTGCCATTCGCTTCGTCAGGGTCGTGATCAACACCCGCTCGCGCCGTGCCACCCGCAGGCGAATCTCCGACAAGACGTCGTCGACCTGCGTGCGCGCCGGGCGGACCTCGACGCGAGGGTCGACCAGCCCGGTTGGGCGCACGACCTGTTCGACGATCTGCGACGAGCGCTGGTACTCGAAGTCACCGGGCGTGGCTGAAACGAAGATGCACCTGCGCATCTTGCGTTCGAACTCGTCGAAGCGCAGCGGCCGGTTGTCGAGCGCCGATGGCAGGCGGAAGCCGTACTCCACTAGCGTCTCCTTGCGAGAGCGGTCGCCGCGATACATGCCTTCAAGCTGAGGGATCGTGACGTGCGATTCGTCGATGATCATCAGCGCGTCGGCCGGCAAATAGTCGATCAGCGTCGGCGGCGGCTCTCCGGGCTGCGCCCCCGACAGGTGTCGGGTGTAGTTCTCGATGCCCTTGCAGAAGCCGAGTTCGGCGAGCATTTCGAGATCGAACCGCGTACGCTGCTCCAGTCTCTGGGCCTCGACCAACTTGCCCTGCGCGAGCAGCGCCTGCACCCGCTCCTTCAGTTCGGCCTTGATCGATTCGATCGCGCGCAGCACCGTCGGCCGCGGCGTCACATAGTGCGAGGACGGATAGACCGTGAAGCGCGGAATCTTCTGGCGAACGCGGCCGGTCAACGGGTCGAACAGCATCAGGCTGTCGATCTGGTCGTCGAACAGTTCGATGCGTACGGCCAACTCGGCATGTTCGGCCGGAAAGACGTCGATCGTGTCGCCGCGCACACGAAACGTTCCGCGCGTGAAGTCTGTCTCGCTGCGCCGGTACTGCATCGACGTCAGCCGCGCGATCACGTCGCGCTGCCCGATGCGGTCACCGACCCGAGCGATCAGCACCATCGCGTGGTAGTCGCTCGGATTGCCGATACCGTAGATGGCCGACACGGTGGCCACGATCACCGTGTCGCGCCGCTCCAGCAGCGACTTCGTGGCCGACAGTCGCATCTGCTCGATGTGTTCGTTGATGCTGCTGTCCTTCTCGATGTAAAGATCGCGGGAAGGAACGTAAGCTTCCGGCTGGTAGTAGTCGTAATACGAGACGAAATACTCGACCGCGTTGTTCGGGAAGAACTCCCGCATTTCCGAGTACAGCTGCGCCGCCAGCGTCTTGTTCGGCGCCAAGACCAGCGTCGGGCATCCGACCCGGGCGATGACGTTGGCCATCGTGTACGTCTTGCCGGACCCGGTCACCCCGAGCAACGTCTGACAGACCAGCCCGTCGTTCAGCCCCTGCACGAGCCGATCGATCGCCTCCGGCTGGTCTCCCGCGGGCGCAAAGGGCTGCGCAAGCTGAAACGGCGAGTCGGGAAAGGACACCAGCATCGAATATTGCGGCGCACGATCAAACGGCGAAGCGCGAATTTTATGCGGTCATGCGGGAAAAACCTAGCCCCCAATTTGGCTGTAAGCGGATGGTCGAACCTTTTTGTTTCAATACGTTACGCCCCATGATTTGAGGCGTAACGCGAACAATCGAGCCGGCCCTCTAAGGGGTCACTGGCGACGAGGCGCCCCATCCGTGTGTAAACTCGCGCGTTCTTCATTGCGCACCGCACTGGCCGAAACGGCCCCACGGCGCACCCCGCCCGCGACAGACCTGAAAACATGGCCGCATCCATCTTCGACCGGGTCGAACTGGCTCCGCGCGACCCGATTCTCGGACTCAACGAAGCGTTTGCGGCGGACCCGCGGCCGAACAAGGTCAATCTCGGCGTAGGCGTCTATTACGACGAGGACGGAAAGATCCCCCTGCTACGGGCGGTACGTGATGCCGAACGGGCGCTGGTCGAGAAACCGATGCCGCGCGGCTATCTGCCGATCGAGGGCAGCGCCGCCTACGACGCATCGGTGCAAAGACTGCTGTTCGGCCGCGACTCGCCACTCGTGGATTCCGGCCGCCTCGTGACGGCTCAGGCGCTCGGCGGCACGGGGGCGTTGAAGGTCGGCGCCGACTTCCTGAGGCGCGTGTTACCGGACGCACGCGTGCTGATCAGCGATCCGAGCTGGGAGAATCACCGCGCGTTGTTCGAGGCGGCCGGCTTCGCCGTCGGCACCTATCCCTACTACGACCCCGCGACGCGCGGTCTGAACTTCGCCGGCATGAAGGCCGCGCTCCAAGCAGCCCCGCCCGCCACCATCATCGTTCTGCACGCCTGCTGCCATAACCCGACGGGGGTCGATCTCGACGAGTCGCAATGGGCCGAGGTGGTCCGAATTACCGGCGACCGCAAGCTGGTCCCTTTCCTCGACATTGCCTATCAAGGCTTCGGTGAGGGCATCGATGCGGACGCCGCAGCGGTGCGCCTCTTTGCTGCGGCTGGCCTGCCCGTCTTTATCGCCAGTTCGTTCTCGAAATCGTTCTCGCTGTACGGCGAGCGCGTCGGCGCGCTGACCGTCGTTACCGCAAACAAGGATGAAGCGGCTCGTGTACTGAGTCAGTTGAAGCGCACGATCCGCACGAACTACTCGAACCCGCCACGTCACGGCGCCGCGGTCGTGACCGCAGTGCTGGACGACTCGCGACTGCGCGCGTTGTGGGAGCAGGAACTGCAGGCGATGCGTGAGCGCATCAAGGGGCTGCGCCAACAGTTGGTCGAGGGCCTGCAACGCCACGGCACGAGCGGCGATTTCTCCTTCATCATCCGTCAGCGCGGGATGTTTTCGTACACCGGCTTGACCGCGCAGCAGGTCGAACGGTTGCGCGAGCAGTTCGGCATTTATGCCGTTTCGACCGGCCGCATCTGCGTCGCGGCGCTGAACGCGAAGAATCTCGAGTACGTGTGCGCGTCGATCGCCGCCGTGCTGAAACACTGAGACGCGAGCCGATATAATCGCGCCCGCTGACGCGTTCCCCGATAGCTCAGTCGGTAGAGCGACGGACTGTTAATCCGCAGGTCCCTGGTTCGAGTCCAGGTCGGGGAGCCACCTCATACCCAGCGCCGTTCGCGGTGCGTCGCTCAGCGCGGGAAGCTCTCCCCCTGCGTTGGATTCGACGCCCCCTCGTTCGACTCGAACAGCAAGCTGGTCGCCGTGATCTTCACCCGCACCCGCACGCGGTGTGACCGGCCGAGCATCATTCGCACCGCAGGGTCGTCGATATCGACGTCGCGGTAGATGTCGATGCGGTGCTCGAGCCCCGCGCGGGCAAGCGCAGTCGCTGCGCGGCGACAGAGTTCCGCGAGCGTGATGTCGTCGGGAACCTTGCTCATCCGATCGTTCCGGCTTACAGGCGGCGCGTTGCAACGAATTCTGTCAGATCCGCCTACCGCCTCGTTACCGTGCCCCGTAGCGGCTGTGCGGTAGAAAAAAATCTAGCGGCGACTCACCGTTCGAACGCCTGCGCCAGATCGCGCTTCAGATCGGCCACCGACTCGAGGCCGACTGAAATCCGCACCAGGCCTTCAGTGATTCCCGCGCGCTCGCGCGCTTGCGCACTCAGTCGGCCGTGCGTCGTGGTGGCGGGATGCGTGATCGTCGTACGCGTATCCCCCAGGTTGGCGGTGATCGACATCAGCCTCACGCCATCGATCAGGCGCCAGGCCCGGCGACGCAGATCCTCGGGCGAAGCACCCTTCAACTCGAACGATACGACTGCGCCCGGGCCGAACTGTTGCCGTTGCGCTAGCTCGAACTGGGGGTGAGACGGCAGGCCGGGAAAATAAACGCGCTTCACGGCCGGCTGCTCGGCAAGCCACGCAGCCAACTCCGTTGCGGCCTGCGATTGCGCCCGCATCCGCAGCGGAAGGGTCTCCAGGCCTTTCAGTAGCACCCACGCATTGAACGGGGACAAACTGGGGCCGGCGGTGCGCAGCACCGGCAGCAGCTCGTCGCGGATGAACGCGCGCCGGCCGAGCACCGCACCGCCCAATACGCGGCCCTGCCCGTCCAGGTACTTGGTCGCCGAATGGATGACCACATCGACCCCGAAGTCGAGCGGCCGCTGCAGCGCGGGCGTGCAGAAACAGTTGTCGACGACAGTGGTTGCGCCGAGCTCGCGACCGAGTGCGACGAAAGCCCGCAGGTCCGTCAGTTCCATCAGAGGATTCGACGGCGTCTCGCAGAACAGCAGTCGCGTGCGCGGCATGGCAGCAGCGCGCCAAGCAGCCGGGTCGGCACCATCGACGAAGCTCGTCTCGACTCCGAAGCGCGAGAGCAGCGACGAAAACAACTGCACCGTGGCGCCGAATACGTTGGCCCCGCACAGCACATGATCGCCGGCGCGCAAGGTCGCCAGGCATACGGCCAAGATCGCCGCCATGCCCGAGGCCGTCGCCAGACAGTCCTCGGCGCCTTCCAACGCGGCGAGCCGCTGCTCGAACATGCGCACGGTCGGATTGCTGAAGCGCGAGTAGACGAAGCCGTCCTGCTCGCCCGAGAACCGGGCCGCCGCCTGCTCGGCCGTCTCGAACACGAAGCTGGACGTCAGGAATAGCGCTTCGCTGTGCTCGCCGAAATGTGATCGCTCGGTGCCACCGCGCACCGCACGCGTCGCGAGATCGTACTGATCCGTCGGAGAAGTCATAAAAGAAAAACCCGCCGGCACAAGCCAAGCGGGTTTACCTCGCTCGCTTTAGCCGCACTTGTTACGCGCCCGCAAGCTGAGATCAAATCGGCGCGACAAAAGCGATTGTAGGCAGCGATCTGGCTGGCCGGCAAGAGCCCTGCATCACGCGTCGGCGGGCTCGATCGCCAGCGACAGCTGATTGCGGGGGGTGTCGTCGGCCGCGCGCGGCGCAAGTCGCGCGCGTTCGATGCGATCGAGGTACTCCGGCGTGACGTCGCCGGTGATATAGACGCCATCGAAGCACGAGGCCTCGAAGCTGGTGAGCGCGGGGTTGCAGTCCCGCACGGCACGCCGCAAATCCTCCAGGCGCTGATAAATCAGTGCATCGGCACCGATTTCGCGCCGGATTTCTTCCTCGCTACGGCGGGCGGCGATCAGCTCGGAGCGTGTGGGCATGTCGATGCCGTAGACGTTCGGATACCGCACCGGCGGCGCGCTCGAAGCGACGAACACCTTGTGTGCGCCGGCGTCGCGCGCCATTTGCACGATCTCCTGGATCGTCGTGCCGCGCACGATCGAATCGTCGACCAGCAGCACGTTGCGGCCCTTGAATTCGACGGCGACCGTGTTCAGCTTCTGTCGCACCGATTTCTTGCGGACTGCCTGTCCCGGCATGATGAACGTGCGGCCGATGTAGCGGTTTTTGATGAAACCCTCGCGATAAGGAATGCCCAGTCGCGTCGCTAGTTGCAGTGCGGCCGGCCGACTCGAATCCGGAATCGGCATCACGACGTCGATGTCGCCCAGCGGCAGCGCGGCTTTCACCTGTTCGGCCAAATACTCGCCGAGTTTCAACCTGGCGCCATACACGGAGACACCGTCCATCACCGAGTCCGGGCGCGCCAGATACACGTATTCGAACAAGCATGGATTGAGGCTCGGATTCGGCGCGCACTGCTGGCTGTAGAAGCGCCCATCGAGATCGATGAAGATCGCCTCGCCGGGCGCGACGTCGCGCACGAACCGGAAGCCCAGTCCCTCGAGCGCCACCGACTCGGAGGCGATCATGTACTCGGTGCCGGCATCCGTCTCCTGCACCCCGAAGCACAGCGGCCGAATGCCGTACGGGTCGCGGCAGCCGAGCAGACCGTAGCCGGCGATCTGGGCCACGATCGCATACGAGCCGCGCGCGCGCCGGTGCATCCCGGCCACGGCACGGAAGATCGTCTGCGGGTCCAGCACCAGACCTTCGCTGGCCAATTGCAGCTCGTGCGCCAGAACGTTGAGCAGCACCTCGGAGTCCGAGTTGGTATTGATGTGCCGCCGGTCGATGCGGAACATCTCATCCTTCAGGCGCTCCCAGTTGGTCAGGTTGCCGTTGTGCGCGAGCGTGATACCGAACGGCGCGTTCACGTAAAACGGCTGTGCCTCTTCCGGATTCGACGCCGAGCCCGCCGTCGGGTAGCGCACCTGGGCAATGCCGGAGTTACCGGGCAACGCGCGCATGTTGCGCGTGCGGAAGACGTCACGCGCCAGTCCGTTGCCCTTGAACATGTGGAAGGTGTTGCCGTTCGCAGTGGCGATGCCGGCCGCGTCCTGGCCGCGATGCTGCAGCAACTGCAGCGCGTCGTACAGCAACTGATTGACCGGCGTGGTCGCGACCACGCCGACGATTCCACACATCGGACTCTCCCGCCTCAGGCCGCGCCGCCGCGCGTCAGCGCCGGCGGCAGGTAAGGAACAATCAATCGTACGCCGGCGTCGAAGGGCGCCAGCAGTTTGGCTTCGCGCCAGGCTGGCTGCTGCGCCAGCGCAGTACGCGAGGCCACGAACACCACGGCGAAAACGATCAACACGCCGCGCACGAGCCCGAACAAGGCGCCGAGCGCGCGATCGGTCCCCGAGAGTTTTGCCACCGCCATCAATTTGTGGATCAGCCAGCCAAGCGCCGCCGCGGCGAACAGCGCGGCGACCACGATGCCAAGCGCGGCCAGCCCCGTGCGCAACGCCGGCCAGCCGAAATCACGCGGCAGTGATTCGCCGAGGGGCGCCGCATAGCGGATCGCGAGCGCGATACCCACCACCCACCCGAGCACCGACAGAACTTCGCGCATCAGACCGCGCCATAGGCCGAGCAACGCCGACAGCGCCAACACGGCGACGATGATCCAGTCCAGTGTAGTCATCCCGTCGCCACCAGCGTCGCGCTAACCCCGAGCGCGCGCAGCCGGGCCTGCGCGCGCTGCGCCTCGTCGCGCGACGAATACGGGCCGACGCGGACGCGATAACGCACGCCGTCTTTCGTTTCGACCTTTTCGGTGAACGCAGCGAAACCGGCGTTGCGCAATCTATCGGCCAAGTCGCGGGCCGCCGCCTCGGTGCTAAGCGCCGCCGCCTGTAGGACGAGCTTTCCGTCCTTTGGCTTTTCCGCCGCTTTGATCTCCTTGGCCGGGCGCTCCGCGTTAGCCTCCACCGGGCCTTGCGCTTTGGCAACAGTCTCGCCGACCGCGGCTTCAGGCGGAGCTGCCGACGGCGCCTGGCCGGGATCGGGTAGAGGCGGCAAGGTAAGGCGCGGCGTGAACGGCTGCCGTTCACTCGGGATGTCGATCGCGATGTTGTCGGTCACCGGACGCGGCGCCGGATCGAGTAGCAACGGCACGACGATCGCGGCCGCCAGCAGCAGCACGGCGGCGCCGATCAAGCGGCGCCGCGCCTGCACCTTGAGCGCCGCGGCCGCGTCGCCTTCATCGCCACCCTTGCGCGCGCGTGGTGGCGATGTCCGTTGCGCCGCCCGCCAGAAAGCCCAAGCCATGGTCAGTCCGCCGATGTCGCGCGCTCGCGAGCGCGCATCACTTCGGCCACCGTCGTAAAGCTACCGAACACGATGATCCTATCATCGGGGTCGGCCGCGGCGAGCGCGGCCCGATAGGCATCGGCCAGCGTGGCGTGTACGTGCACGCGGGTCTCACGGGCGGCGCCCGCTCGGACCGCTTGCGCCAACGCCTCGGCCGTCGCCCCGCGCGTCCCGGGGGTCGGGCCGACGTGCCAGACGTCGATCGCCGGCGCCACGCGCGCCACCACACCCGCCACATCCTTGTCGCGCAGCATGCCGAACACCGCATGCGTACGCGGATAAAAGCCCATCGCGTCGAGGTTGGCCGCCAGCTCCGACGCCGCGTGTGGGTTGTGCGCGACGTCGAGGATCACCGTCGGGCGCCCCGGCAGCACCTGGAAGCGCGCCGGCAGTTCCACCGTCAGCAGACCCTGCCTGACCGCCTGCTGACTGACCGGCAGGCGCATCGCCGTCGCCTCCAACGCGGCCAGCGCGCCGCTCGCGTTCAGCAACTGATTGGCGCCGCGCAACGCCGGGTACGGCAGGCCGGGCCGGTGTGCCGATCGCCCGCGGTAGGCCCACTGCTGTCGATCGCCGTGGCCATCGAAATCGCGGCCGCGCAGCCACAGATCGGCGCCCACCCGTTTCGCCACTTCGATCACGCTCGCCGGCGGTTGCGGATCGGCGACGATCGCCGGCCGCCCGGCACGGAACACGTGCGCTTTCTCGAAGCCGATCGCCTCGCGCGTGGGACCGAGATACTCGACGTGGTCGATGTCGATCGACGTCAGTACCGCGCAGTCGGCGTCGACGATGTTGACGGCGTCCAGCCGCCCGCCCAGCCCGATCTCCAGCACCGCCGCATCCAGCCGTGCCTGCTGGAACAGCCGCAGCACGGCCAGTGTGGTGAATTCGAAGTACGTCAGCGTGGTCGTGCCGCGCGCGGCTTCGACGGCCTCGAATTGCTCGATCAGCGCTGAATCCTCGACCGCGATGCCATCGATACGCGCGCGCTCGTTGAAGCGCACCAAATGCGGCGACGTGTACAAGCCGACGCGATAACCGGCCGCGCGCAGAATCGCATCCAGCAACGCGCAAGTCGAACCCTTGCCGTTGGTGCCAGCGACGACGAAGGTGGCGCAGTCGAGTTCGATGCCGAGGCGTTGCGCGATGGCGCGCACCCGCTCCAGCGTCAAATCGATCGGCCGGACGTGCAGGCGCTCGATGCGCTCCAGCCAGGCATCCAGGGAAAGGGTCACCCTGCTCAAAGAAAACCCATGCCGCCGGATTCCGGCGTCCGTCGCTAGGTTATCGCGTCCGCCGGCTGCCGCAGCAGCAGCGCCAGCAGCTGCGCGATCTCGTCGCGCAGTTGGCGCCGATCGACGATCATGTCGATCGCGCCCTTGGCGAGCAGGAACTCGGCGCGCTGAAAGCCTTCCGGCAACTTTTCGCGCACCGTCTGCTCGATCACGCGCGGACCGGCAAAGCCGATCAGCGCCTTCGGCTCCGCAATCACCACGTCGCCCATGAAGGCGAAGCTGGCCGACACCCCGCCCATGGTCGGATCGGCCAACACCGAGATGAACGGCAGCTTGGCCTCGCCAAGCTTGGCGATCATCGCAGTGGTCTTCGCCATCTGCATCAGCGATAGCAGACTTTCCTGCATGCGCGCGCCGCCAGTCGCGGTAATGCACACGTACGGCACCTTCTGTTCGAGCGCGGTTTGCACGCCGCGCACGAAACGCTCGCCGACCACGGAGCCCATCGAGCCGCCCATGAAGCCGAACTCGAATGCAGCCGCCACCACCGGCAGCGTACGGATCGAGCCGCCCATCACGACCAGCGCGTCGGTCTCGCCGGTCTCCTGCATCGCCTCCTGCAACCGCTCCGGATATTTCTTGCTGTCCTTGAATTTCAGCGGATCGACCGGCACCACCTCCTGGCCGATCTCGTAGCGGCCTTCGGCGTCGAGCAGCGCGTCCAGACGGGCGCGCGCGCTGATGCGCATGTGATGGCTGCATTTCGGGCAGACGTACAGCGAGCGTTCCAGCTCCGCCGAATACAGCACGGCCTCGCACCCGGGGCATTTGGTCCATACGCCTTCCGGAACGCTCTTGCGGGACCCGCCCTGCTTGATGCGCGGCGGCAGCAGTTTCTCGATCCAACTCATCGGCGCCTCCGTGTCTAGCCCGTCACCCCGGTTCCGACCGCGTCGATCGCGCGGCGCATATCGGACAGCAAGTTCCCGACCGCTTCAAGCGCGCGTTCGCGCGGCGTCTGCTCGAGTTCCTCGATGATGCGGCTGCCGATGACCACCGCGTCGGCCACGCGCGCGACTGCGGCTGCGCTCGCCGCATCGCGAATGCCGAACCCGACGCCGACCGGCACGCGCACGCGCGCCTTGATCTGGGGGATGCGCGTCGCCACGCTTTCGACGTCCAGGTGACGCGCGCCGGTAATCCCCTTCAGACTGACGTAATACAGATAGCCCGAGGCAAGCTTCGCAATGCGCTCGATGCGCTGCTCGCTGGAAGTCGGCGCCAGCAGGAAGATCGGATCGATACCGGCCGCGTGCAACGCCTGCGCGAACGCCTCGCACTCCTCCGGCGGGTAGTCGACCACCAGCACGCCGTCGATACCGGCCTCGCACGCCGCGCGCACGAAGCTCTCAGCCCCCATCGCCTCGATCGGATTGGCGTAACCCATCAGCACGAGCGGTGTGGCCGCGTCGCCGCGTCGAAACTCCGCGGCCAGCGCGAGCGTCTGCCGCAATCCGACGCCGTTGCGGATCGCGCGCTCGGTGGCGCGCTGGATCGCCGGGCCGTCGGCCATCGGATCGGAAAACGGCACGCCGAGTTCGATCACGTCCGCGCCGGCGCGCGCCAGCGCCTGCATCAACGGCACCGTGAGCGCAGGCGACGGATCGCCGGCGGCGATGTACGGGATCAAGCCCTTGCGCCCGTCGCGGGCGAGCGCCGCGAAGCGCTGCGCGATGCGTGACATCAACGCCGCGCCTTGAGCGCAGCCGCCGCTTCGCGGCAGCTCGCGCGACAGTAGAACTCGAGACCGCTCGCTTCGGCCACGATCGCCAGGTCCTTGTCGCCGCGGCCGCTCAGATTGACCAGGATGATCTTGTCGCGCGGCAGGGTCGGCGCGAG
>JAKANT010000434.1 GCA_021823635.1 Pseudomonadota bacterium | reverse complement strand
TGCCCTTTCCGCCGTGCTGGCGCGTGCTGCTGGTGATCGAGCCGCAGATGCGCGGCCGGCACGGCGCAGACGAGGCGCACGCGCTGGCCGCCCTCCCCCCGTTGCCGCAAGCCGCCGCCGCCGGCCTGGCGCACCTGACGCTGATGGGAATCCTGCCGGCGGCGCTCGAGGCGGACTTCCGCGCCTTCGCGCGCGGCGTCAGCGAGATGCAGCGCGTTCTGGGAGCCTACTTCGCGCCCGCGCAAGGCGGCAACGCCTACACGAGTCCGGCGGTGGCCCGGCTGCTGCAGTGGATCGGCGCCAACTTCGAGGCCGGTGTCGGCCAGAGTTCGTGGGGCCCCACCGGCTTTGCGATCTTCGAATCGCCGCCCGCAGCGCGGCGGGCAGTGGATGACGCGCGCCGTGCCGGCGTCGCCGCGCCTCACTTGGATTTGCGCATCGTCGGCGGCCGAAATTGCGGCGCCGCGCTCGATTTTCCGGAGTGACCCTCATGGATCGCCGCTACGTCCTGCACATGTTCACACCCGGCCGGCAGATGAGCCCTTTCGACGTGAACATGGCAGCCGACGCCGGTTGGGACGTCGTCGTGCCGTACGCCGACGTGGGCGCCGAAAACGTGGTAGCGCTGACGCAGGACGCGATCTTCTCGCGCGGCCCGAAGGGCGCCGCCTACACAGGAATCTTCATCGGCGGCCGTGACGTGGTGCTGGCCGCCGACATGCTCGAGGCGGCCAAGAAGGCGATGGTGCCGCCATTCGCCGCCTCGGTATTCGCCGATCCGAGCGGCTCGTACACGACCGCGGCTGCACTGGTCGCTTGCGTCGAGCGACAGCTGCGCACACGGCTGCAGACCGAATTAACCGGCAAACGCGTCCTGATCCTCGGCGGCACCGGCGCGGTCGGCCGCATCGCCGCGGTGCTGGCAGGACAGCGCGGCGCGCGGGTGGGCATCGCCAGCCACGGTGGGATCGCGCGCGCGCGTCAGGCGGCCGAAGAAACCAACCGCCGTTTCGGATCGAACGTCGAACCGGTGGCGGCCGATACGTCGGCCGCGCTGCGCGCGGCGTTGGCCGAAGCCGAAGTGGTGCTCGCCACCGCGGCGGCCGGGGTGCAGGTGATGGCGGAACAGGACCTCGCCGCCGCGCGCCGGCTTCTGGTCGCCGCCGACGTCAACGCGGTGCCGCCGGCGGGCATCGCCGGCGTGGACGTCATGGCCGACGGCCAGCCGATGGGCGGCAGCCAGGCTCTGGGCATCGGCGCCCTGGCGATCGGCAACGTCAAATACCAGGTGCAGCACAGGCTGTTCGTGCAAATGCGCGAAGCGCGCAAGCCCGTGTACCTCGGCATCGCCGAAGCGCTCGCGGTCGCGCTCGACGTCGTGGGGCGCTGAGCGGGGCCGATGCGCGGCGGAGCGTGAATGGCGGCGCTGGCGGTGGCCGCACTCTCGGCGCGTTGGCTGGCCGAATCGGCTCGGCGCGGCGGCCGCGAGGCGATCGCGCTCGACATCTTCGGCGACGTCGATACGCGGCGCGCGGCGCGCGCGTGGTTGCCGATCGGGGAAGCGTCGGCGCTGCGCATCGATGGCGCGCGCTTCGTCGGCGCGCTGCGCGAGGTGGCGGACCGCTGCGAGGGCTGGGTCGCGGGACCGGGTTTCGAATCGCTCGGCTCGATCGCCGCCGCCGCGGCGCAATGTTTGCCGCTACTCGGCAACGATCGCGAAACGACGGCGCGCGTGCGTGATCCGCGCCGCTTCTTCGCGCTGCTACAGACGCTCGGCGTGGCGTTTCCGGAGGTTCGATGGCAGGCGCCGACGCAACCGCGCGGCTGGCTGTGCAAGGACCCCACCGGCAGCGGCGGCTGGCACATCCGGCGCGCGACCGATGCCGCCGTGCCACCGCCCGGCGCGTACTTCCAGCGCGAGATCGCCGGGCTGCCGGCCTCGGCGCTGTTCATCGCCGACGGCACGCGCAGCGCCATCCTGGGCCACAACGAGTTGCTGGTCACCGCGCACGGCGCGCGCCCTTTCGTGTATCGCGGCGCAATCGGTCCGATCGATCTGCCCGGTACGCTGCGAGTGCGGCTACAGGCGGCGCTCGACCGCATCGTGGCAGCCACCGCGCTGCGCGGTCTGGGCAGCTTCGACTTCGTCTGCGACGGCGAGCGCTTCTACGCGCTCGAGATCAATCCGCGGCCGTCGGCGACGATGGCGCTGTACGACGCCGACTATCCGCAGGGGCTGCTGGCGGCGCATGTGGCGGCGTGCCGGCGGCGTGAGCTGCCCGCCGTGCGGCAGGCTCGTGCGGTGCGCGCGCAGGCGATCGTGTTCGCACCGCGCACGGTGCGGGTAGCGCGCAGCGAAGCGCTGCTCGCGCTCGGCTGTCGCGACGTGCCGCCGCCCGGGACCATGGTGCCAGCCGGAGCGCCGTTGTGCAGCGTGACCGCCGCCGCCTCGACCGCGGCGCAGGTGCGCGCCGAACTCGCGCGGCGCGCAGACCGGGTCATCGCGCGGGTGG
>JAKANT010000433.1 GCA_021823635.1 Pseudomonadota bacterium | reverse complement strand
ACGCCGAACGACGACCCGCGCCCGCAACGCGTTCTGCTCACGGCACGCGCCGATCTCGCGCCGGCCGTGCTGGCGATCATCGGCCTCGCACGCCGCGAGCTGCGCTGCCTGCATCACGATCTGTCGGCCTTCGGGCTGTCGCAGCGGGCGCCGGTCGAGGCGATCCAGCGCCTGCTGCAAACGCACCGCAAGGCGCGTGCGCGGCTGCTGATGGACGATGCGCGCTGGTTCGAAACCGAAGCCGCGCGGTTCACGCTGCTGCAGCGGCACTTCGCGCACGCGCTCGAAGCGCGGCTCGCCAGCGGCGAGGACCCCGTCGGCGACGACGCCTTCCTGATCGCCGACGATCGCCACGTGCTGACACTGAAGCGAACGAGCGGCGCCCTCGGCGAACTGTGGATCAACCACCCACCGCACACGCAGCCGCTGCTCGCCGGCTTCGACCGGCGGTGGGAGACCGCCGCCCACAACCTCCCGGTCGCACCGTTGGGGCTTTGAAAACGTGTTGTTGCGACGCGGAAGATATAATCCGCGCCCGGACGAGGCGACCGCATCGAACTCGTCCAACGTCGCATCCCTTCGAAGGAAACTCAAATGAAAAAATCGCTGCTGATCGCTTCGCTTTCGATGGCCGTGCTGGCCGCTTGCGGCAAACAGCCGGAAACGAAGGCCCCCGCCCCGGCCCCCGCGCCCGCTCCTGCCGCGGCGCCTGCCCCGACTCCCGCGCCGGCTCCGGCCCCGGCCGAGGAGAAGAAAGAAGAGGCGAAGAAGGAAGAAGCGAAGAAGTAATCGCGCTTCGCGTCACCACGAAAGAGGCCGGCATCGCCGGCCTTTTTCGCTTCTACCTGAGCTGCTCGGTGAGCTGAGCCAGGATCTTGGCGCCGGTGGCGCCGCTCTCGGGCTTGCCGTCGCGATCGAGCACTCTGACCTCCGCGCCGCCGCCGCTTGCGGCGACGACGATGCGGAACTGCTGCGCGTCGATCTTCGCTTCGCGTCCGAAGATGCGCGACAGCACGCCCTGCCGTTCGCGCTGCTGCGCCTCGTACTCCGGGTCGAGGTAGCGGACGAAATAGATTCCTTTGGCGCGGTCGCGGTCCTCCACCGTGAAGCCACCGCGATCGAGCGCCAGCCCCACGCGCCGCCAGGCGCGATCGAACGGTTCGTCGATGACGACGCGCGCCTCGCCGCCGCTGTTGTCCAGGCGCGCGATCTGAGTCTGCGGCGCGGGCGCGGCCGCGGCCGCCGCCGCTGCGGCGGGCAGCGCGGCCTCCTTCGTCGCCGCCGGCAGGAAGCGGAGCCTCAGCCGCGCCAGCATCTCGGCCTCGAGCTCGGGGTCGCTCGGCCGCACCTGCCAGACGGTGCGCTCCTGCTGGGTCGAGGTGTACACCTCGACCATGCCGCGGTGGCTGATGAAGATCTCCGAAGTGTTCTTCGGCGTGCGTTCGATGCGGGCGCGGTACTTGTCCAGTTCGTTCGTCGAATACAACCCGTCCAGCAGACGACCGATCGTGCGGCGGATGAAGTCCTGCGGCAGCTTGGCGCGGTTCTCCGCCCACACGGTCTCGACGATGCCGAGCGCCGGATCCTCGCGCTCGATCGCCAGGCCCACGCTCTTGAATAACGCCTTGACTTGTTCGTACGCCTGCTCGGGCGGCACGTCCACCGCCAGCCAGCGCTGCGAGCCGGCGCGTTCGATGCGCGCGATCGCCACCGGCGGGGCGACGGTTTCAACGCCCGCCGCCGCCGGCGATTTCTGCGCCGCCGCCGCGGCGCTCGGAACCTGGAACCGGTCGTCGCGCGGCAGCGGCGACAGGTCGGGCGGAACCTCGAGCGGGCGCTGCGGTGCGACCGAACCGTAGTCGATCTTGTCGGATTGCAGGCCGATCGAACTGCAGCCAGCCGCGATACCGCAGGTGGCCAGAACCGCCGCCCATCCTCGGACGCGGTCACCCCCCGAAGACATCATCGCCGCCGCTCCTCGTCTACCGCAGCACGCCGACTTCGCGCAGCGCCGCCTCGACGACCGGCTGCTGCGACGCCGACAGCGGCACCAGCGGCAAGCGAATGCCGCCGGAAATGCGGCCCAGGCGCTGCAGCGCCCACTTGACCGGGATTGGATTGGCTTCGACGAACAGCTTCGAATGCAGCGGCAGCAACTGATTGTTCAGTTCACGCGCGCGCACCAGCTCGCCGGCGAGCGCCGCACGGCACATCTCGCTCATCAGACGCGGCGCGACGTTGGCGGTCACCGAGATGACGCCGTGGCCGCCCAACAGCATCAGGGCGAGCGCCGAGTCGTCGTTGCCGCTGTAGACGGCGAAGTTGCGCGGCAGCCGCTTCAGCAGGTCGGCGGCGCGCGCCATGTCGCCGGTGGCGTCTTTCAGGCCGACGATGCCCGGCACCTGCGCCAGCCGCACCGTCGTGTCGTTGGCCAGATCCGCCACCGTGCGGCCCGGCACGTTGTACAGGATCATCGGCAGCTCGACCGTCTCGGCGATCTTCCTGAAATGCCGGTA
>JAKANT010000432.1 GCA_021823635.1 Pseudomonadota bacterium | reverse complement strand
CGCCCGGGCGGATCACGCGCGCGATCGTCAAGCGGCTGGTCGATGACATCGTGCTCGTGTCCGAGGGCGACATCGAGCACGCGATCGTGCTGCTGCTGGAAATCGAGAAGACCGTCGTCGAGGGCGCGGGCGCGGCGGCGCTGGCGGCGCTGATCCGCCATCGTCAGCGCTTCGTCGGCAAGCGCGTCGGCGTGATTCTCTCTGGCGGCAACATCGACCCGATGGTGCTGGCCGACATCATCGAGCGCGGCATGGTGCGCGCCGGCCGCCTGGTGCGGCTGCGCGTGGCTACGCGCGACGTGCCCGGCGAACTGGCGCGCGTGGCGACGGTGGTCGGCAACGTCGGCGCCAACATCGAGGAGATCGAGCATCAGCGCGCCTTCACCACCCTGCCGGTGCAGAACGCGCAGTTGCAATTGGTGCTGCAGACGCGCGGCCCGGAACACATCGGCGAGGTGCTGCGTGCGCTGCGCGCTGCTGGGCTGGCGGCCGAGATCGACACGTACGCGTGAGCCGCGATCGCTGCGGGCGACCGCTCGCGGCGCGGAGCCCGACCGGCACGGTTGGCACGCGAGGCGCGCGAAGGGTCAGCGGCGGTTGCGCAGACCGGTCGGCACGACGCGCCGCTCCAGCAGATCGAACGCCCCTTGTACAGCGAGCGCCAGCAGCGCGACGGGGATCGCGCCTGCCAGCAGCGCGGTCTGGTCGTTCAACGCCAGTCCGGTCACGATGCGCTCGCCGAAACCGCCGGCGCCGATGAAGGCAGCGATGGTGGCCGTGCCGACGTTGATCACGGCCGACGTCTTGACGCCCGCGAGCAGCGTGGGAAGGGCGAGCGGCAGCTCGATCCGGAAGAAGATGACGGCGGGACGCAGCGCGAGCGCGGCCGCCGCTTCGATCGTCTGGCGCGGAATCTGCGCCAGCCCCGCATGCGTGTTGCGCACGATGGGCAGCAGCGCGTAGAGCGTCAACGCGATAAACGCCGGTAGCGGACCGATGCGGCCGGTGATCGGGTTCTGGAAAGCGAGCAGCGCGAGCGCCGGAATCGTCTGGATCACGCCGGCGCCGCCGAAGACGAAAGGCGCGCTGTGCCGGAGGCGCGCGGCGAGCCGCCCGAGCGGGATGCCGATCGCGCAACTGGCGGCGAGCGCCGCAAACACCAGCGCGAGGTGCTCCACGAGCAGACGCCCGAAGTCCGGTGCGACGATGCGCCGCCACAGTCCCTGCGGCTGCGCCGGCGCCCTGCCCGCCGTCCCGCCCGCGCGCTGCGCCAGCCACTCGGCGGCGATGGCAGCGAAGTCGCGCCCTTCGAGTTCGGCGGCCGCATTGAGCCTGCGCACCGCCGCTTCGTCGAGGCTGCCCGCCAGTTGCGCGAGCGCCGCCCACGCCTGCGGGAACCGCTGCGGCACGTCGGCGCGGTACAGCAGCACCGCGTCGTAGCGCGGAAAGAAGTTCGCGTCGTCCTCGAGCACGGTCAGCCGGTACCGCGCGAGCTTGGCGTCGGTCGAATAGATGTCGATCACGTCGACCTGGCGGCCGGCGATCGCCTCGTACGCCAGCCCGTGATCGATGCCGCGCGGCGGCGACAAATCGAAGCCGTAGGCTCGAACGAGCCCGGGCCAGCCGTCGGCGCGGCCGAGAAACTCCTGCGAGAACCCGAAGCGCAGATCGCGGTGTCGCTTCAGGTCCGAGAGGCGGGCGATGCCGCGCGCGGCGGCATCCTCCGCGCGCATCGCCAGCGCGTAGGTGTTGTTGAAGCCGAGCGGCACCGCGACCGCCAGCCCTTCGCGCGCGAGCCGCGCGTTCAGTTCTGCGAGCGGCGGCACTGCGGGCAAGCGCAGGATCTCGCGTGCGATGGTGCCGGTGTATTCGGGATAGACGTCGATGCTGCCGGCGCGCAGCGCGTTGACCAGGATGGCGGTATTGCCGAGCCCGCGTCGATGGAAGGCATCGGTTCCGGCTCGACGCGCGGTCTGCGCCACGATCTCGCCCAGGATGTAAGACTCGGTGAAGCGCTTCGAGCCGACCTGCAACGTGGCGGCGGTCGTGGGAAACACGGCCGCAAGCGCGGCGCCGGCCACAGCCACGAGCATGCGCGATGCAAAGTGCCGAGGCATGGGCGATCGTCCGCGTGGGCCGGGCATTGTCGCAAATGCGGCGCACCCCTTGCGCCGAGCGCATGCGATCACGGGCCACGGTGAGCGCCGCGACGCCGCGGTCAAACTAAGATGGCCGCATGCATGCCGCCGCAAATCCGACGCCGCCACACCCGAGGTTCATCGAAGCGGGGGCCGCGAACGACGTGCGCGCCGAGCTACTGGCTGGGCTGCGTGCCAAACCGGCACACATCGCGCCGAAGTATTTCTACGATGCGCTCGGCTCGCGCCTGTTCGAGGCGATCTGCGAGTTGCCCGAGTACTACCTGACGCGCGCCGAAGCGCAGATCCTGGAGCGACACGGTTCCGAGATCGCGCTGGCGGTGGGGCTGGGCTGCACCCTGATCGATCTCGGCGCCGG
>JAKANT010000431.1 GCA_021823635.1 Pseudomonadota bacterium | reverse complement strand
GGCGGCAAGCTGATCCTCAAGGGCATCCAGGACGTGGAAGACGCCCGCCTGGCGGTGCAGACCGGCGCCGACGCGCTCGTCGTCAGCAATCACGGCGGCCGGCAACTGGACGGCGCGCCGGCCGCAATCGATGCGCTGGCGTCGATCGTCGACGAAGTGGGCTCGAAGATCGAGGTCTGGATGGACGGCGGCATCCGCAGCGGCCAGGACGTGCTGAAAGCCGTCGCGCTGGGGGCAAAAGGAACGCTGATCGGCCGCGCGTTTCTTTACGGGCTGGGCGCGCTGGGCGAGGCCGGCGTCACCAAATGCCTGGAGATCATCCGCAACGAGCTGGACATCACGATGGCGTTCTGCGGCAAGACCGACATCCGCCAGGTCGACCGCAGCATCCTGCTGCGCTGAAGCGGCTCAGGCAGCCGGCGGCTCGGCCGCCTGCGCTGACGGTTCGCGCCGCGCGCCGATCACGCCGGCGGCGCGCAGCTCGTCGATCTGCGCCGCGCTGTATCCCAGCTCGCTCAACACCGCATCGGTGTGTTCGCCCAGCGCGGGCGGCGGCCGCCGCACGGGCAGGCGCGCGCCGTCCAGGGCGAGCGGCAGCAGCGCGGTGCGCGTCTCGATCGCGTGGCCTGCGGCGCTGCCGTCGGCGGGGATCGTCGTCGGCGCCAGGCCGCCGGTGGCGGCCAGATGCGGGTCGTCGAAAAGCTCCTGCGGCCGCGTGATCGGCGCGTACGGCAGGCCGCGCGCCTCGAAGATCGAGGCGATCTCGGCCGCGGTGTGCGCCCCCAGGCGTTCGCGCAAGATGGGCAGCAGCCGCTCGCGCGCGCGCACGCGGTCGTTGTTGGTGGCGAGCGCCGGATCGTCCTTCAGGTCGCCGAAGCCGAAGGCATCGCAAAACGCCGCCCACTGCGTGTCGGAGACCACGGCGATGAAAATCTGCTCGCCGCCGGCGACCGTGAACACGTCGTAAATGCCCCAGGGCGAATGGCGGTTCGGCATCGGCGCCGGCGGCTGGCCCGTGACCGCGTACTGCATCATGTGCTGCGACACGAGGAAGACATTGTTCTCGAACAGCGCCGATTGCACTTCCTGCCCGCGGCCGGTCTTCTCTCGCTGAGCCAGCGCGGCCAGTACGCCCAACGCGCCGAACATGCCGCCCATGATGTCGTTGACGCTGGATCCCGCGCGCAGCGGGCGGCCTTCCGGCCCGGTCATGTAGGCCAGTCCGCCCATCATCTGCACCACTTCGTCGAGCGCGGTGCGGTGTTCGTACGGCCCCGGCAGAAAGCCCTTGTGCGAGACGTAGATCAGGCGCGGGTTCAGCCGCGCCAGCGAGGCGTAGTCCAAGCCAAGCCGGGCCATCGCGCCCGGCTTGAAGTTTTCGCTGAACACGTCGGCGCGGGCACCGAGCTTCAACACGATTTCGCGCCCGCGCGCGTCCTTGACGTCGACCGCGAGGCTGCGCTTGTTGCGGTTGAAGTTGGCGAAGAAGCCGGCGCCCGCCCCGAGCAGCCGGCGCGTGTTGTCGCCGCCGGGCGGCTCGACCTTGATCACGTCGGCGCCGAGGTCGCCGAGGATCATGCCGCAGGTCGGCCCCATCACCATGTGCGTGAACTCGACCACGCGGATGCCGGACAGCGGAAGGGATTCGCTCATCGGTTCTCCTTCAGGCGGCGAATTGCAGCGCGGCCAGGCGCGCGTACAGCCCGCCGCGCGCGATCAACTCGGCGTGCGTGCCGGCCTCGACGATGCGGCCGTGTTCGAGCACGAAGATGCGCGCCGCCGCCTGCACGGTGGCCAGCCGGTGCGCGATCACGATGGTCGTGCGGTCGCGCATCGCGGCGGCCAGCGCCGCCTGTACGACGCGCTCGCTTTCGGCGTCCAGGCTGCTGGTGGCTTCGTCCAGCAGCAGCAGCGGCGCGTCCTTGAGCATCGCGCGCGCGATCGCGATGCGCTGCCGCTGCCCGCCGGAGAGCCGCACGCCGCGCTCGCCGACAAAGGTGGCGTAGCCGTCGGGCAGCCGCGCGACGAATTCGTCCACGAACGCCGCGCGCGCGGCGGCGAGCGCCTGCGCTTCGGTGGCGTCGGCGCGCCCGTAGCGAATGTTGTCGAGCACCGTGCCGGAGAAGATCACCGGCTCCTGCGGCACGACCGCGATGCGCGAACGCAGGTCCGCGAGCCGCAGCGCGCGCAGGTCGATGCCGTCGAAGCGGATGTGGCCGGCGTCGATGTCGTAAAAGCGCTGCAGCAGCTGAAACACCGTCGTCTTGCCCGCGCCCGAGGGGCCGACCAGCGCCACCGTCTGCCCCGGCTCGATTGCGAACGACAGCTCGTGCAGCACCGCCTGCGCCGGGCGCGACGGATAGGCAAAGCGCACGCGGTCGAATTCGACGCGCACGCCGGCGCGCTTCGGCGGCAACGGCTGCGGCGCGGGCGGGTCGGCGATCCTCGAGCGCGTGGCCAGCAGCTCCATCAGCCGCTCGGTGGCGCCCGCGGCGCGCAGCAGGTCGCCCCACACTTCGGCCA
>JAKANT010000430.1 GCA_021823635.1 Pseudomonadota bacterium | reverse complement strand
GAGACGGCGGGACTCTGTGCCGATCCTCTTTCTCAGGGGATGGCAAGAATGAAGCCGCTCAACGTGCTTTTCGTCGCCGGGCTTGGGTTCGGGGCGTGGTACTTCTTCTCGCATTTCCGCCTGCAGGGATTGGAGAACCTGCGCGTGCAGCCCCGTGTCGCCGCGCCGGGCGTCCCGGCGGCCCAGCCCGCGCCCGCCGCACCCGCGGCGGCGCCCGGCAAGAGCACCATTCGCATCGCGTCGATCAACTTTCGCGACGGGCAGACGGTCAAGAAGGGGCAGGTGCTGGTGGCGCTGGACGCGACGCTGAACGAAGCGGAAGTCGCGCAGGCGCGCGCCGAGCTGGAGCTTGCGCGCAACAACCTCAAACGCACCGCGGATCTGGCGCGCAAGAGCTTCGTCAGCGACAGCGCGCAGGATCAGGCCGCGGCCAACGTCGAGGTGCTGGCGGCCAAGCTGAAGCTCGCCGAGGCGCGGCTGGCGAAGATGCGCGTGACGGCGCCGTTCGACGGCGTGGTCGGCATCCGCAGTGTCAGCGTCGGCGATTACGTGAAGGACGGCGCCGATCTGGTCAACATCGAGGACATCGCGCAACTGAAGGTCGACTTTCGGCTGCCGGAGCGCTACTTCATGCAGTTGCGCGCCGGGCAGGCCGTGGAGGTCGCGGCCGACGCGCTGCCCGGCAGCCGCTATCGCGGCACGATCGACGCGATCAACCCGCGCATCGACGCCAATGGCCGTTCGCTCGAGGTGCGGGCACGGCTGGCCAACACCGACGGCAGGCTGCGGCCGGGCATGTTCGCGCGCGTGCGCGTGATCGTCGGCGAGCGGCCGGCGGCGCTGATGGTGCCGGAAGAGGCGATCGTGCCGCTGGGCGACGATTTCTTCGTCTACACGGTCGCCGACGGCAAGGCCAAGCGCGTGCGCGTAAAGCTCGGCGTGCGGCGCGACGCGATGGTCGAACTGCTCGAAGGCGTGAAGGCCGGCGATCTGGTGGTCACCGCCGGCATGCGCGTCAGCCGCGACGGGCAGCCGGTGCGAGTGGTGAACGCCGCCGCCGCTGCGGCCGCCGAAGCCAAGCCCGCGGCGGCTGCGACCAAGTGACGAGCGGCGGCCGCAGCGCGTTCGGCGCGACACGGGAGGCACGATGAGCCTGTTCGAAGTCTGCATCCGCCGCCCGGTGCTGGCGACCGTGCTGTCGCTGATGGTGCTGGTGATCGGCGCCATCTCGTACACGCGGCTGGCGGTGCGCGAATACCCGAAGATCGACGAACCGGTGGTCAGCGTGACGACCAACTACCCGGGCGCCTCGGCCGAGGTGGTCGAATCGCAGATCACCAAGGTGCTGGAGGACTCGCTGGCCGGCATCGAGGGGGTAGAGCTGATGACCTCGTCGAGCCGCTCCGAGCGCAGCGACATCAACGTCCGCTTCCGCATCACGCGCGACCCGGATTCGGCGGCGGCCGACGTGCGCGACAAGGTGGCACGCGTGCGCGCGCGCCTGCCGGACGGTGTGGACGAGCCGGTGATCGCCAAGGTCGAAGCCGACGCCTTTCCGATCATCTGGATGGCGGTGACGCAGGGCGGGCGCACGCCGATCGAGGTCTCGGACTACCTGGCGCGTTACGTAAAGCCGCGCCTGTCGGTGCTGCCGGGCGCGGCCGACGTTTGGATCTTCGGCGAGCGGCGGCCGGCGATGCGCATCGAAGTCGACCGTGACCGGCTGGCCGGCTATCGCCTGACCGTGCAGGACGTCGAGGACGCGCTGCGGAAAAGCAACGTCGAGCTGCCTTCCGGACGCATCGAGTCCGCAAAGCGCGAGTTCAACATCGTGGCCGCCACCGACCTGCAGACGGTGCAGCAGTTCGAGGACGCGATCATCGCCAACTTCAACGGCTACCCGGTGCGGCTGCGCGACGTGGCCACCGTGCGCGTCGGGGCGGTCAACGAGCGCGTGATCGCGCGCTTCCGCGGCGAGCCGTCGATCAACCTGGGGGTGGTCAAACAGGCGACCGGCAACCCGCTGGACCTGTCGAAGGCGGTGCGCGCCGAGGTGGCGAAGATCAACGAGACGCTGCCGGCGGGCATGAAGATCACGGTCGTTTACGACTCGTCGGTGTTCATCGAGCAGTCGATCCGTCAGGTGTTCCAGACGATCGCCGAGGCGGTGCTGCTGGTGGTGCTGGTGATTTTCTTTTTCCTGCGCAATTTCCGCGCCACGCTGATCCCGCTGGTCACGATCCCGGTGTCGCTGATCGGGGCGTTTGCGCTGATGTACGCGTTCGGCTTCACGATCAACACGCTGACCTTGCTGGCGATGGTGCTGGCGATCGGGCTGGTGGTCGACGACGCGATCGTGGTGCTGGAGAACATCTACCGCAACATCGAGCAGGGCATGCCGCGCGTCGAGGCCGCGATCAAGGGCATCAAGGAGATCGGCTTCGCCGTGATCGCGATGACGCTGACCCTGGTGGCGGTGTTCGCGCCGCTGGCGTTTTCGACCGGCCGCACCAGCACCGCGCCGG
>JAKANT010000429.1 GCA_021823635.1 Pseudomonadota bacterium | reverse complement strand
ACAGCTCGTTCATCAGCGCGATGTTCAGGTCGCGCTGTGTGTTCTCGATCACCTTGGCCGCCTCGGCGACCTTGATGCTGGAGGCGCGGTACACACCCGCAGTCACGATCGAGCCGTACATGTCGGCAACGCGCGCGAGCGTCTCCGGCGTATCGCCGGAAACCACCTTGACGATGCGCGTCAGCGTGTGTTCCTTGTCGCCGGGGTTGATGCGCTCCGGCGAGTAGCCGACGAAGAAGTCCTGCTTCCACTTCAGGCCCGAGTGCTTCTCGACGATCGGGATGCAGACCTCTTCGGTCGCTCCCGGATACACGGTCGATTCGTACACGATGGTGGCACCGCGCTTCAGGTTCTCGCCGCCCGACCGGCTGGCGCCGATGAGCGGCCCGAAGTCCGGCTGGTGCGCTTCATCCACCGGTGTCGGCACGGCGACCACGATGAAGTCGGCCTGCTTCAGCGCGCGCGGGTCGGTGGTCGGCTCCAGCCCCTTGGCGGCCTTCAGGTCATCGCTACTAACCTCGCCGGTAGGGTCGACGTGCCTGCGGTAGGCATCGACCTTGGCCTGCGACAGATCGAACCCGATGGTGCGGTACTTTTTGCCGAACTCGACCGCGAGCGGCAGCCCAACGTAACCCAAGCCAACTACGGCGACGACCGTCATCGGTGTTTTCCTTGTCGAAGGTGATTCGGTTGATCGCGACTCAAAGCGTCTTCAGAAGCTCGGCGGCCGCGCGTTTTTCGGCGACGTCTTCTTTTGCGTCGACGATCGCCTGCAATTCCTTGCGCGCCGCGTCCTTCTGACCGGCAGCGGCCAACGCACGGGCGTGATTCAGCCGCAGGTCCAGGCGCGTCGGCGCAAGCTTGCGCGCCTGCGCCAGGTACTGCAGTCCACGCTCGGTGTCGCCGCGCTTGACCAGCAGCATGCCGAGCGTATCCAGCACCGACGCGCTATTGGGCGCCAGCTTGGCCGCGCGTTCCGCATAACCGAGCGCCTTCGGATCGCCGGTCTCGCCGCCGATCCAGGCCAGGTTGTTCAACGCCACCACGTTGTTCGGCTCGATCGCGATCACGGCGGCGTAATGCGTCGCCGCGGTCTTCAGGTCGCGCTTGAGCAGCGCCCGGTCGGCGAGGAAGATGCGCACCGCGGCGTCGCGCGGTTTGTCGGCGAGCCAGCGCGAAGCGAACACGTCCGCTTCCTTGCTCTTGCCGCCCTCTGCCAGCACGGCGATCAACTTGGCCGCGATCGCGCCGCCGCTCGGCTCGAGCTTCAGTGCCTCGCGATACGCGCGCTCGGCCTCGGCGAACTTCTTCTGCGCGGCGAAAACGTCGCCTTCGAGCACGAAACCGCCGGCATATTTCGGCGCGCGCGCCTGCAGGTCGCGCGCCTGCTTCAGCGCTTCGTCCGGCTTGCGCTGAGAAAGCAGCAATGCGACCAGGTCGCGGTCGATCTGCCGGTTCTCGGGCGCGAGCTTCTGCGCCCGCTTCAACGCATCGATCGCACGCTCCGGGCTGCCGGTGCGCGTGTGCAACGCCGCCAGCTTCAGCAGCGGCTCGGCGGTGCCCGGCCGCAACGCGATCAAGCGATTCATCGAATCGAGCGCCTGATTCGTTTCGCCGGCCGCTTCCTGTGCCAGAGCGAGCGTCTCGATCACGCGCGCATCGCGCGGCAGCGCGGCCGCCGCCTCCTGCGCCGCCGCCAGCGCAGCGCGCGGATCCTTGGCGCGCAGGTGATGGTTGACGAGTGCGACGCGCGCATTCGTCGACTGCGGGTTGGTCGCCACCGCCTTGTTCAGCAGCGCGACGATGTCTTTCGCCGGCGCGCCGGCGCGCGCCTCGAACTCGGCCTGCGCCAGCAAGATCTGCTCGTTCTTGGGTTCCTTGGCCGCCAATGCCGCGAAACGCTCGCGCGCCGCTTCCGGCTTCTTGTCGGCCAGATCCAGTTCGGCCAGGCTCATCGCCGCCGGGAGATAGCCCGGCGCCAAGTCCAGCGCGCGCTCGAAGCTGGCGCGCGCCGCGGCGCGATCCTTCAGCGTCAACTGCACGCTGCCGAGCAATTGGTACGGCAGCGGGTTTTTCGGCTGCTTGTCGGCGAACGCGCGCGCCGCCGCCAGTGCCTTGGCGCCGTCGCCGCGTCGCAGGTGATTGAACACGAGGGCGATGTCGGCCTGGCTCTGGTTGGGATCCAGATTGGCCGCCGCTTCCAGTTCGCGCAAGCCGAGCGCCTCGTCGCCGCGGGCGATGGCGATTTGCGCCAGCCGAGTGCGCGCAGCCACGGCCTGACCATCGACCTGCGCGGCTCGTTCGAAATAGCTCGCCGCGCTCTTGAGGTCGCCGTTGGCGAGGTAGGTCTCACCGGCAAGCAGCAGCAGGCCCGGCGCGGGCTCGCCGCCTTCGGCGATGAGCGGCTGCAGCGCCTCCAACGCCCGCGTTGGCTGGCCGCTGCGCAGCAGCGCGGCGACCAGCAGCCGCCGCGCGCCGCTTTGCCCCGGAGCGCGCGCGAGCGCGCGCCGCAGATAGTCCTCCGCGATGCC
>JAKANT010000428.1 GCA_021823635.1 Pseudomonadota bacterium | reverse complement strand
CGCGGCCAGGAACGCCGCCAGCGTCTTGCCGGAGCCGGTCGGTGCGGCGACCAGCGTGTGGCGGCCGGCCTGGATCGCCGGCCACGCCGCGCGCTGCGCCGGCGTGGGCGCGGCGAATGCGGACGCAAACCAAGCCTGCAGCGCGGGGTGGAAACCCGCGAGCGCCGGATCGAAAGGCGCGAGTTCGGATGCCTGGGTTTGCATCCCGCAACGATACCGCTGCGGCTGTGCGCACCGATCGATCCCCGCGTCTCGGCTGGCTTTCGCCAGCGAGGTGCCGGCGGCTGCGGCCTTGCTCGCGTCGGACGTCAGTCGCCGCGTTCCGTCTCGAGCCGCCGCGCGAGATTGGCGGCCGATTCGGACGCGGCGAGCAGGCGCGTGAAATTCTCGAAGGGCAACGAGCGGCCCGCCGCCGGCGGCAGTGTCGCGAGCAGGCGCAGCGCGTGCGCGTGCAGGACGGCGTCCGACGGCGGCTGCGGCGTGTCGCGCACGCTCGAAGCGAGTCGCGCGGCGGCGCTTGCGAATCCGTAGCCGTGCAGCACCCGCGCGACGAACAGCGCGATGTAGAGCAGGTCTTCGTCGTATCCGCGCTCGTGTGCGGTCGCTGCGGCTGCCAACAGTGCGCGGGCGCCCGCTTCGGCGCCGCCGCCTTTTGCGTCGATGCAGTCCAGGTACGCGAGGTGGTAGTGCACCTTGAAGAGGAACAGTTCGTCACCCCGCTCGCGACAGCGCTCGCCGCAAAGGCGGAACTGATCGCGTGCAGCCGAGAAGTCGCCTTGCGCCAAGCTCGCCAGCCCAAGGTAGAAGTGCGACATCAACCTCATCTGTGCGAGCTTGTGGCCGCTTGCGTGATGCATCGCTTCTTGGGCGGCGTCGGCGGCACGCGCGGCCTGTTCGATGGGCGCGCCGAGGGCGTCGTTTGCCAAATGCATCTGCGCTTTGTTGATCAGCGCGCGCGCGATGCCTGCGACGTGGCCGAGTTGCCGATACAGCGACAGCGCCCGGTCCACTTCGGACAACGCGTCCGCGAACCGCCCCGCATAGTGGTGAGCCAGACTCAGGCTGTTGAGCGCCGCCGCCTGGCCGGCACGATCGCCGATCCGGCGGTTGGACTCGAAGGTACGGGCGAACCACTGCGCCGCTTCGTCGAAACGCCCGAGCGCCATCGCGCAGCCGCCCAGCGTGGACGTGCAGCTCGCCGACAACGTGGGGTCGCCGATCGCCTCGGCGTCCCGGTGGGCGTCGAGCGCGAGCGGCACAGCGAGCGACGGCGCGTGGCGGCGGACCAGGAAGTGCGCCCGGTTGATGCGCAGGTAAGCGGCCACGCGCGTGCCCGGCGGCACGCCGTCGCGGTCGGCGGCATCGAAGTGGAGGCAGGCTTCCTCGTAGCGGCCCTCGACCTCGAAATGTCTGCGCCAGACCGGCGTCATGCGCAGCACGTGGTCGTGTTGACCCGAAGCCAGCGCGTGCTGCCACGCCCGCCGCGCGTTCGACATCTCGGCGAGCAGCGCGCCGGCGATGGTCCGGTCGTCGTTCGGATACGCCGCGAAGGTCGCCGCCAGCGCTGCCGCGAAGTAGGCGGCATGCCGCTCTCGCATTTTTGCCTCGCGCGCGGGCTCGGCGGCCAGGCGCTGGCGTGCGTATTCCTGCACCAGCGGGTGCAGGTCGAAGCGGCCCTCGGCATCGACGCGCACGAGCCCGCGGTCGGCCAGCGCGGAGAGCACCGGGAGCGGCGCGTCGGCCACCGCCTCGGCGGTGGCGCGGGTGAAGCCCCCCTCGAACACCGACAGCGCCTCCAGCGCCGCGCGTTCCTCGGCGGCGAGCAGCGACCAGGTGCGCTCCAACACCGCCTGCATGCTGCGGTGTTCGGGCCGCGCCGACAGCGCCTCGGCGCGCGGCTCGCGTTGCAGCACCGCCAGCGACGCTTGCAGCTCGCGCGCGATCGCCGCCGGTGTCAGCCAGCGCACCCAGCCGGCGGCCAGCTCCAGCGCCAGCGGCAGGCCATCGACCGCCTCGGCGATCGCGATCACCGCCTCGACGTGGCGCGCGAGGTCGAAGTCCGCGCGCGCCGCCTGCGCACGCAGCGCGAACAGCCGCACCGCGTCGAACGCCTGTGCGGCCTCGGCGTCGCGGCTGTCCTCGTCCGGCAACGCAAGCCCCGTGAGCGGATACACCGTCTCGCCGGCCGCAGCGAGCGGCGTGCGCGACGTGGCCAGCACTTTGAGCGCCGGCGCGGCGGCGCGCAGCCGCGCCACGAACTCGGCGAGCGCCGGCAACAGGTGTTCGGCGTTGTCCAGCACGAGCAGGCGCGGCGTGGCGCCGAGCGCGCGGGCCAACTGCGCGACCGCGTCCTCGCCGTCGCGCAGCGGCGCGCCCAACCGCTGCGCGATGCGCGCGGCCGCCGCGTCCAGATCGGCCAGATCCTGCAGGTCGATCCACGGCGCCGGCTGCGCGGTGCGCGCGGCCAGTTCGCGCGCCAGCGCGCTCTTGCCCACGCCGCCCGGGCCGACGATCGTGACCAGCCGCGCGCCGCG
>JAKANT010000427.1 GCA_021823635.1 Pseudomonadota bacterium | reverse complement strand
GGCAGCTACAAGCTGACCGGCAACAAGATCTTCATTTCGTCCGGCGAGCACGATCTGACCGAGAACATCGTGCACCTGGTGCTGGCGCGTCTGCCGGACGCACCGGCCGGCACCAAAGGGATCTCGCTGTTCGTGGTGCCGAAGTTCCTGCCCGAAGGCAGCGGCCGCGATGCCAAGGCGGGCAAGCGCAACGCGATCCACTGCGGCGGCATCGAGCACAAGATGGGCATCCATGCCAACAGCACCTGCCAGATGGTGCTGGAAGGTGCGACCGGCTGGCTGGTGGGCGAGCCGAACAAAGGCCTGCAAGCGATGTTCGTGATGATGAACGGCGCGCGCCTGGGCGTGGGCGTGCAGGGGCTGGGGCTCACGGAGGTCGCGTACCAGAACGCCGCCGCCTACGCGAAGGAGCGGTTGCAGGGGCGCGCGCTCTCTGGGCCGAAGGCGCCGGACAAGCCCGCCGACCCGATCATCCATCATGCCGACGTGCGCCGCATGCTGCTGACCGCGCGCGCCTACGCCGAAGGCGGGCGCGCCTTCGCGTACTGGGTGGCGCTGCAGGCCGACCGCCAGCACGCGCACCCGGACGCGGAGCAACGCGAGTTCGCCGCCGACATGATGGCGCTGATGACGCCGATCGTGAAAGCGTTCATGACCGACAACGGGTTTCGCTGCGCCTCCGACTGCCTGCAGGTGTTCGGCGGCCACGGCTACATCCGCGAAACCGGCATGGAGCAGTTGGTGCGCGATGCGCGTATCAACATGATCTACGAGGGCACCAACACGATCCAGTCGCTCGACCTGCTGGGCCGCAAGGTGCTGATGGACAACGGCGCCAAGCTGAAGAAGTTCGGCCGGCTGGTGCAGGAATTCATCGAGCGGCACGGCACCGATGCGGACATGAACGAGTTCGTCACGCCGCTCGCGGACCTAGGCGAAAAGGTCACCAAGCTGACGATGGAGATCGGCATGAAGGCGTTCGCCGATCGGGACGAGGCGGGTGCGGCCGCGGTCGATTATCTGCGCGTGGTCGGGCACCTGGTGTATGCGTACTTCTGGGCCAAAATGGCGGCTGTCGCGCTGGCGCGCGTCAAGGCCGACGGCGAGCGGGTCGATTCCTTCTACCGGGCCAAACTCGCCACCGCACGCTTCTACTTCCAGCGCCTGCTGCCGGAGACCGCCTACCACATCCGCGCTGCGCGCGCGGGGGCGGCGAGCGTGATGCAGATGCCGGTCGAGCTGTTCTAAAGGTCGCCGATGCGAGGCCCGTGCGGCGCCGGCCGGCGCGGCCGGCAAGCGGATCACTGACGACGTATCACGGAACACGGAGAACGAGATGACGAACTTCATCGTGCGCAAGGTCGCGGTGCTCGGCGCCGGCGTGATGGGCGCGCAGATCGCTGCCCACTGCGTGAACGCCAAGGTGCCGGTGCTGCTGTTCGACCTGCCCGACGCGCAGGGGCCGGACAAAAACGGAATCGTGCGGCGCGCGATCGAAAACTTGAAGAAGCTCAGTCCGGCGCCGCTCGCCGACAAAGACGACGCGCAGTACATCGAGCCGGCCAACTACGAGCAGCACCTGACGCGGCTGGCCGAATGCGATCTGGTGATCGAGGCCATCGCCGAGCGCATGGACTTCAAGCACGACCTGTATCGCAAGGTGGCGCCGCACATCGCGCCGGGAGCGATCCTCGCCTCCAACACGTCGGGTCTGTCGATCGGCAAGTTGTCGGAAGCGCTGCCCGATGCGCTGCGGCGCCGCTTCTGCGGCGTGCACTTCTTCAACCCGCCGCGCTACATGCACTTGGTGGAGTTGATCGCCGCGCCGGCGACCGAGCCGAAGATCCTCGACGACCTGGAGACCTTCCTGACCAGCACGCTCGGCAAGGGCGTGGTGCGCGCCAAGGACACGCCCAATTTCATCGCCAACCGCGTCGGCATCTTCGGCATGCTGGCGACGATCAAAGAGGCGGAGAAGTTCGGCCTGCCGTTCGACGTCGTCGACGACCTGACCGGCACCAACCTCGGCCGCGCCAAGAGCGCGACCTTCCGCACCGCCGACGTGGTCGGGCTGGACACGATGGCGCACGTGATCAAGACGATGCAGGACACGCTGACGCCGGACATCGACCCGTTCGCCCCGCATTTCGCCGTGCCGCCGGTGCTGAAGGCGCTGGTCGACAAGGGCGCGCTCGGACAGAAAAGCGGCGCCGGCTTCTACAGGAAAGAAGGCAAGACGATCCAGGTGCTCGATCCGAAGCGCGGCGAGTACGTCGAATCGAAAGGCAAGGCCGACGAGCTGGTCGTGCGCATCCTGAAGAAGAAAGACGTCGCCGAGCGGCTGAAGCTGCTGCGCGAGACCAAGCATCCGCAGGCGCAGTTCCTGTGGTCGATCTTCCGTGACGGCTTCCATTACATCGCGGTGCATCTGGAGTCGATCGCCGACACCGCGCGCGACGTGGACTTCGCGATGCGCTGGGGCTTCGGCAGCCAGCAGGGCCCGTTCGAGCTGTGGCAGGCCGCGGGCTGGACCCAGG
>JAKANT010000426.1 GCA_021823635.1 Pseudomonadota bacterium | reverse complement strand
CGCGTTGTCGACGACCTCGAACACCATGTGATGCAGGCCGGTGCCGTCGGCAGTGTCGCCGATGTACATGCCGGGACGCTTGCGCACCGCTTCCAGACCCTCCAGGATCTGGATGCTGGAGGCGCCGTAGTCGCTTGCCGGCGGCGGCGCGACCGCGGCGGCAAGCGGCGCTTGATTGGGGACGGCTGCCATCGCGATCAGATCCGCATCGGCATCACGACGTACTTGAACTTCTCGGAGTCCGGCATCGTCACCAGCGCGCTGCCGAGCGCATCGCCGAGCGCGAAGCGCACCGATTCGCTTTTCAGATTGCGCAGCGCGTCCTGCAGGTAGGTGACGTTGAAGCCGATGTCGAGCCCTTCACCGGCGTACTCGATCTCCAGTTCCTCCTGCGCCTCCTCCTGATCGGCATTGGTCGAACTGATTTTCAGGTTATTGGGGCCGAGCACGCAGCGCACGCCCTTGAACTTGTCGGTGGTCAGGATCGCCACCCGTTCGAGCGCTGCCATCAGCGTCTCGCGGCCGATCACGAACACCTTCGGGTTGTTGACCGGGATGACCTTCGCGTAGTCCGGAAACTTGCCTTCGACCAGCTTGGAGACCAGCTCGATCTCGCCGAACGTGAACTTGATCTGGTTGGTCGCGATCTGGATGCGCACCGGCTCTTCGGTGTCCGGCAACAGGCGCATCAGCTCCAGTATCGTCTTGCGCGGAACGATCGCCTCGATGCGCGCCGTAGCTGCGTCGTCCTTGCTCACCTCGCACAGCGCCAGCCGGTGCCCGTCGGTCGCCACCGCGCGCACGATGCCGGCATCGACCACCAGCAGCATGCCGTTCAGGTAGTAACGGATGTCCTGCGCCGCCATCGCGAAGTGCACCATCGACAGCAGATACTTCAGCGTCGCCGCCGGCAGCACGAAGTCGGCCGTGAACTCGGCCTGCGCCACCGTCGGGAATTCCTCGGCCGCCAGCGTCTGCAGAGCGAACCGGCTGCGGCCGCACGCCAACGTCAGCTTGCGGTTGGCGAGCGACAGCGACACGTCGGCTTCCGGCAGCGCGCGCAGGATATCGACCAGCTTGCGCGCCGATACCGTGGTCGCCAGCGTCTCTTTGCCGCTGCCGATGTCGGCCCCGGTCTGGATCTGGATCTCCAGGTCGGTCGCCGTGAAAGACACGCGTTCGCCGTCCTTGCGCAACAGCACGTTGGCGAGAATCGGCAGCGTCTGCCGCCGTTCGACGATGCCGCTCACCACCTGCAGCGGCTTCAGCAACGCATCGCGTCCCGCTTTCACGAAAGACATTTTCTAGTTTCCTTTTCGTAATGCTTGGATAGTAGAGGCGCCGGCGAGTTGGGGACAAATGCCGAATCCGCCGCTGCGGCGCGCACTTGCCGCCGCGGCGAGGCTGTGGGCAAGCGGCTCGTCAAGGGTTGGATACGCGTGGACAACCGGGGCCGGCCGCACGATGCGGCTTGGGCGCGCGGCGCTTGTCCAGCGCTTGTCCACAGCGAACCCACAGCGTCGCTCCGGCTAGCCTTTCAGGGTCTGCTCGAGCACGTGCAGCGCGTGGTTCAGTTCGGCGTCCTTGTTGCGCAACTGGCTGATCTTGCGCACTGCATGCAGCACCGTCGTGTGGTCGCGGCCGCCGAACAGCTCGCCGATCTCCGGCAGGCTTTTCTGCGTCATTTCCTTGGCCAGGTACATCGCCACCTGGCGCGGCATCGCGATGTTCGACGGCCGGCGTTTGCTGAACATGTCGGCGACCTTGATCTTGTAGTACTCGGCCACCGTCTTCTGGATCAGTTCGACCGTGATCTGACCGGTGCCCGCCAACAACAGGTCTTTCAACGCCTCGCGCGCCAGTTCGACCGTGATCGGCCGCGCGTGAAACTGCGAGAACGCGACCACCTTGCGCAGCGCACCCTCCAGCTCGCGCACGTTGCTGCGCAGATTCTTGGCGATCAGGAACGCCACGTCTTCGCCCAGGGCCACGCGTTCCATTTCCGCCTTCTTGAGCAAGATGGCGACGCGCATTTCCAGCTCGGGCGGCTCGATCGCCACCGTCAGGCCCGACGAGAAGCGCGACACCAGCCGCTCCTCGATGTCCTTCAGCTCTTTCGGATAGGTATCGGACGTGATGATGATCTGGCGCCGGCCGGCGACCAGTGCCTCGAACGCGTAGAAAAACTCCTCCTGCGTGCGGCTCTTGCCGCTGAAGAACTGGATGTCGTCGATCAACAGCAGATCGAGCGAGTGGTAATAGCGCTTGAAGTCGTCGAATGCCTTCTTTTGGTAGGCGCGCACCACGTCGCTGACGTATTGCTCGGCGTGGATGTAGCGGACCTTGGCGTTCGGCTTGCGTGCCAGCAGCCCGTTGCCGACCGCGTGCACCAGGTGTGTCTTGCCTAGTCCGACCCCACCGTACAGGAACAGCGGGTTGTAGGAGCCACCCGGGTTCTCGCATACCCGGATCGCCGCCGCGCGCGCCAGTTGGTTGGCTTTACCGGTGACGAAGTTGTCGAAGCTGAGCAGCGGATTGAGCCG
>JAKANT010000018.1 GCA_021823635.1 Pseudomonadota bacterium | reverse complement strand
GCCTGCGAACGCCAGCCGCGGCGGCGCGCCGGCCGCCGCTTCGCAGGCAGCGTCCAGCGCGTGGAGCAAGTCGGCCACGCGGCGGCCGGCGGCGGGCGCGATCGCGGCTCCGATGCGGGGTCGTACGCGGCCGGCAAAGGGCGCCAGCGCACGCGCAATGCGATCCGCCGCCAGTCGCGCGACGCCCTCCCGGTCCACGCGCGCCAGCAGGATCGCCACTTCGTCGCGGCTGCAGGCGGTGACCAGGTCGTGCTCGTTCAGCGCGCCGGCGATCGCCGCCAGCAGTTCGTCGAGCACGGGGTCGGCATCGATCGGCGTCAGCAGTGCCCGCCGCCTGTCGGCGCGGGCAAGCCGCAGCAGCAGCAACGTAAACCCGGGCGCCGGCTCTTGCGCCAGCGCCGCGCAGCGGTCGGTCACGGTCGCTTCGAACTGGGTGCCATTGACGATGCGCGCGCCGCCGGCGGCGGCGGTGGCGCCATCGATCTGCGGCGTGCGCGGCGGCAACACGGGGGAGTCAGCCCGCGTACAAGGACGCCAGGTCGAGCCCGTAGGCGCCCTCGGGCAGGCCGCGATCGATGCGGATCGGCTTGCCGTTGACGCTCGCCGGCGATTGCGTCAACAGGTCGAGCTCGTACGGCGCCTCCAGTTTGCGCTTGGCGCGATCGGTGACCACCAGCACGCGCGGCTCCAGGCGCCGCACGCGGTTGTGACACACGACGACCGCCACCTCGCCCGTCGACAGTTCGACCAGCGCGCCGGTCGGAAAGATGCCGACCGCCTGCACGAACTGCTCGACCAGCGGCGCATGAAATTTCCTGCCCGCCTCCGCGTACAGCACCCGGATCGCGTCGAACGGCGCCAGCGTCGGTGCGTATGGACGCGGCGAGGTCATCGCCGAAAAGGCATCCGCGATCGCCGCCATGCGGCCGTGGATCGAAATCGCGTCGCCCGCGAGTTGGCTCGGATATCCGGTGCCGTCGACGCGCTCGTGGTGCTCGGCGATGGCCTGCAGCACCGTCGCCGGCAGCGTGCCGGTGCCGGCCAGCGCTTGCAGGCCGAGCCGTACGTGCTCCTGCACGCGGCTGCGCTCCGCGGGCGTCAGCGCGCCGGCGCGCGCCAGCAGTTCGGGTTCGATGTAGATCTTGCCGACGTCGAGCAGCAGCCCGATGGTCGCCATCTGCACCAGTTCCGCAGGCGCGAAGCCGAGGTGGCGGGCGAACGACAGCAGGTACACGGCGACCTTGACGCCGTGCGCGTAGACGTCGGCGTGGTTGTCGCGCAGGCGGACCAGCCACTGCAGCGCGTCCGGATTGCGCACGACGCTGGCTGCCAGGTCGCGGGCGGTGGCGCGCACGTCGACGAGCTTCAGTTCGCCGCCGGCCGCCATGTCGGCGAGCAAGGCCTTGAGCGCGTCGTCGGCCAGCGCGGCCGCCTCGCCGGCGGCATCGATCTCCGTCTCGAAAGGGACCTCCTGCCGATAGCGCACCAGCGCGACGCTGGCCGGCACCAACGCCGACCGCTCGCGTTCGGGCAGCGGCTCCACGGGCGGGATCTCGAGCCGGCGCGATCGCACCGCCGTGCGCGCGCGCGGTGGGCGTCGCAGCCACGGGATCGGCTCGCCGCGCGGTGCGGCCGAACGCGGCGCCGGCTGATCGGATGCGCGCGCCGCCGCTTCCCTGCGATCGCCGGCGACCGCGAGTTCGCGCAGCGCGGCCGGGTCCGAGTGCACGGGATCGATCGACACCGAGCGGCACAGCTTGCGCAACGCGTGCAGTTCCTGCTCGGTTTCGATGCGAAAGCCCTGGAATAGGAACGGAGTTTCCGACCACGGCCGGTCCAGTGCGGAGACGAACAGGCCGAGGCGAAGGGATTCGACGGGCAGCCGGAGCTCGCCCGGGTTCGAGGTCGCAGACATCGTGCAGGGAAGGGACGCGATCGCGCGCGAGTTTCGGCGTGCCGCGCACGTCCGGTCCGACGAGATCCGCGGCAAAGCGCGTCCAATTCGGTGCGTGAGCACGGCTCTACAATCGGCGACCGCCGCCGTGAGCCCGCGATGAACCCGCCCGCCGCCTCAGAGACCGAAGCCGAGTTGCGCGCACTGCTCGCGCGCCGCATCCTGATCCTGGACGGCGCGATGGGCACGATGATCCAGCGCGCGCGGCTGACCGAGGCGGATTTTCGCGGCGCGCGCTTCGCCGATCATGCGGTCGATCTGCGCGGCAACAACGAGCTGCTGAATCTGACGCGGCCGGACGTGATCGCGGCGATCCACGAGGCGTATCTAGCCGCCGGCGCCGATCTGATCGAGACCAACACGTTCGGCGCCACCTCGATCGCGCAGGAGGACTACAAGCTCGGCCACCTTGCCTACGAGATGAACGTCGAAGCGGCGCGGCTCGCGCGCGCCGCGTGCGCGAAGTTTTCGACGCCCGAAAAACCGCGCTTCGTCTGCGGCGCGCTGGGGCCGACGCCGAAGACCGCCTCGATCTCGCCCGACGTCAACGATCCAGGCGCGCGCAACGTCACGTTCGACGAGCTGGCCGCCGCCTACGGCGAGCAGGTGAGCGGCCTGCTCGACGGCGGCGCCGACGTTCTGCTGATCGAAACGATCTTCGATACGCTGAACGCCAAGGCCGCGATCTTCGCCATCGAAACCGAGTTCGAGCGGCGCGGCCGGCGCTGGCCGGTGATCGTGTCCGGCACGGTGACCGACGCCTCCGGTCGCATCCTGTCCGGGCAGACGGTCGAGGCGTTTTGGTATTCGGTGCGGCACGCGCGGCCGCTGGCGGTCGGCTTGAACTGTGCGCTGGGCGCCGCGCTGATGCGGCCGTACATCGAAACGCTGGCGCGCCTGGCCGACACCTGCGTCAGCGTGTATCCGAACGCCGGGCTGCCGAATCCGATGTCCGACACCGGTTTCGACGAAACGCCCGACGTGACCGCAGCGCTGCTGAAAGAGTTCGCGCAGGCCGGCTTCGTCAACATCGCCGGCGGCTGCTGCGGCACCACGCCCGAACACGTGGCCGCGATCGCGCGCGCGCTCGACGGCATGGCACCGCGCGCCGTGCCGGCGCCGGACCGGGCGTTGCTGCTCGCGGGGCTGGAGCCGCTGCGCATCGACGAGACGAGCCTGTTTGTCAACGTCGGCGAGCGCACCAACGTCACCGGCTCGAAGGCGTTCGCGCGCCTGATCCTGGCCGAGAAATACGAAGAGGCGGTCGCGGTGGCGCGCCAGCAGGTGGAAAACGGCGCCCAGATCATCGACGTCAACATGGACGAGGCGATGCTGGACTCGGCACGCGCGATGACGCGTTTCCTGAACCTGATCGCGGCCGAACCGGACATCGCGCGCGTGCCGGTGATGATCGACAGCAGCAAGTGGAGCGTGATCGAAGCCGGACTGAAGTGCGTGCAGGGCAAGGGGATCGTGAACTCGATCTCCCTGAAGGAGGGCGAAGACGAGTTTCTGCGCCAGGCCAAACTCGCGCGCCGCTACGGCGCGGCGGTGATCGTGATGGCGTTCGACGAACGCGGCCAGGCCGATACCTTCGAGCGCAAGATCGAAATCTGCCGCCGCAGCTACGAGCTGCTGACCCAGCGCGCGGACTTTCCGCCCGAGGACATCATCTTCGATCCGAACATCTTCGCCATCGCCACCGGCATCGAAGAACACGACAACTACGCGGTCGATTTCATCGAGGCCACCCGCTGGATCCGCGCCCATCTGCCGTACGCCAAGGTGAGCGGCGGCGTCAGCAACGTGTCGTTTTCGTTTCGCGGCAACGATCACGTGCGCGAGGCGATCCACACCGTTTTCCTGTACCACGCGATCCGCGCCGGCATGACGATGGGCATCGTCAACGCCGGCCAGTTGGGCGTGTACGAAGAGATCGAACCGGAGCTGCGCGAGCGCGTCGAAGACGTGGTGCTGAACCGGCGGCGCGACGCCGGCGAGCGGCTGGTGGCGTTCGCCGAGCAGGTGAAGGCAGGTGGCCGGGAGAAAAAGGAAGACCTCGCCTGGCGCGCCGAACCGGTGGAAAAGCGCCTCGCGCACGCGCTGGTGCACGGCATCACCACCTACATCGTCGAAGACACCGAGGAATGCCGGCAGAAGATCGCCGCGCGCGGCGGCCGTCCGATCGAAGTGATCGAGGGTCCGCTGATGGACGGCATGAACATCGTCGGCGACCTGTTCGGCGCCGGCAAGATGTTCCTGCCGCAGGTGGTGAAGAGCGCGCGCGTGATGAAGCAGGCGGTCGCGCACCTGATCCCGTACATCGAGGCGGAAAAGGCGGCGCACGCCGCCGCCGGCGGCGAGGTCAAGCCGAAGGGCAAGATCGTGATCGCCACCGTCAAGGGCGACGTGCACGACATCGGCAAGAACATCGTCGCGGTGGTCCTGCAGTGCAACAACTTCGAGGTCGTGAACCTCGGCGTGATGGTGCCGGCGGAGAAGATCCTGGCCGCCGCGCGCGAACACCAGGCCGACATGATCGGACTGTCGGGCCTGATCACGCCGTCGCTGGAGGAAATGGCGCACGTGGCGCGCGAGATGCAGCGGCTCGGATTTACGCTGCCGCTGTTAATCGGCGGTGCCACCACCAGCCGCGTGCACACCGCGGTGAAGATCGCGCCCCACTATACGAACGGACCGGTGATCTACGTGTCCGACGCCAGCCGCTCGGTGGGCGTGTGCCAGAGCCTGGTGTCGGACGAGGCGGCGGCGCAGTTCATCGCCGACATCCGCGCCGAGTACGCGCGCGTGCGCGAACAGCATGCGGCGAAGAAGGGGCCGGAGCTGATTTCGCTTGCCGAGGCGCGCGCCAACCCCACGCGCATCGACTGGCGCGGCTACGTGCCGCCGAAGCCGAAATTCATCGGCCGCCGCCACTTCCGCAACTACGACCTGGCGATGATCGCCAAGTACATCGACTGGGGCCCGTTCTTCCAGACCTGGGATCTGCACGGGCCGTTTCCGCAGATCCTGGCCGACGAAGTGGTCGGCGAGCACGCGCGCCAGGTGTTCGCCGAGGGCGAGAAGATGCTGGAGCGCATCGTTGCCGAGCGCTGGCTGACGGCCAACGCGGCGGTGGCGTTTTATCCCGCCAACAGCGTCGGCGACGACATCGAGATCTATCGCGACGAAGCGCGCCGTGAGCTGCTGTTCACCTGGCACGGGCTGCGGCAGCAGACCCGAAAGCCGGTGATCGATGGCGTGCCCAATCCGAACCAGTGCCTGGCCGACTTCGTCGCACCGAAAGACTCCGGCATCGCCGACTACATCGGGTTGTTCGCCGTCACCAGCGGCATCGGGCTGGAGCGGCGCGAGGCCGCTTTCCGCGCCCGGCACGACGACTACGGCGCGATCATGCTGAAAGCGATCGCCGACCGCTTGGCCGAGGCGTTCGCCGAATTGCTGCACGAACGGGTGCGGCGCGACCTGTGGGGCTATGCGCCCGACGAGCACTTGACCAACGAGCAGTTGATCCGCGAGCAGTATCGCGGCATCCGTCCGGCGCCCGGCTACCCGGCCTGCCCGGAACATGCGGTCAAGCGCGCGCTGTTCGATGCGTTGCGCGCCGAGGACATCGGCATGTCGCTGACCGAAAACTACGCGATGGTGCCGCCTTCGTCGGTCGCCGGCTTCTATCTTGCCCACCCGCAAGCGAAGTACTTCAACGTCGGCCGCATCGGCCGCGACCAGCTCGAAGACCTCGCGCGCCGCAAGCGCGAAGCGGTCGAGGAACTGGAGCGCTGGCTGGCGCCGAACCTCGGCTGACGCGCGCGCCGGCGCCTATACTGGCCGTGCATCGAACCCGAGGGCTGCCATGGGCAACGTCGCCGCGCGTGAATCGCTGGCTTTGCGCTGGGCCGAGGTGTGCGCCGATCCGACGCTCGCCGACCTGCCGTACAAGGTCGAATTGAACGCCTACGGAACGATCGAAATGAGTCCGGCGAACAATCGCCATGCGCGGCTGCAGGGTCAGATCGCGCTGGAACTCGGCCGCCAACTGCCGCATGGCGGTGTGCTCACTGAATGCCCGATCTTCACCGACATCGGCGTGCGCGTCCCCGATGTCGCCTGGGCGTCGAACGAGTTTCTCGCCCGGCATGGCGAGACCACCCCGTTTCCGCAAGCCCCGGAAATCTGCGTCGAGATCCGCTCGCCGTCGAACGCCGAGGCCGAGATGGCGATGAAGGTGCGCGCGTATCTCGACGCCGGTGCGCAGGAAGTGTGGGTCGTCTCCGAGGACGGCGACGTCGCGATCCACGACGCGGGCGGAACGCGGGCAGCGAGCGGCTATCCGGTGACCCTGACGCTGCCGCCGCGGGCGACGCGCTAAGCGCGTCGCGGTGCGTCCCGGAAATGGGCGCGGCCGCGCCCGTTTCTCCGCCGCTGCCGCGAGGCCGCGCTCGCTTACAGTCGGCCGACGGCGGCTGCGGCCCGCGGCTGCAGCGAAGTTCCGTAGATCCACGGTAGGACGATGTTCGGGCAAAAAGACCGAGAAGCCCGGGCGGCTCCGAGCGAGGCGGCGCGCGGCTCGAATCCGACGCCGCCTGCGGTCGGCCACGACGAGACGAACGCCGACATCGACGATCTGCGCCGCATCGCCGGCGGCGACGTGCGCGCCCTGCGCCGGCTGTACGACCGCCATGCGCGCGCCGTGTATGCATTCGCGCTGCGGCGGCTGGAGGACGCCGCCGACGCCGAGGAAGTGGTCGGTGACACCTTTTACGCGGTGTGGCAGCGCGCGGCCGCCTTCGGGGGGCGCAGCGCGGCGCGCACCTGGATCCTCGGCATCGCGCGCCACAAGGTGTTGGATGTCCTGCGCCGGCGCGGCGAGGCGGTCGCGGAGCCGCTCGACGAACCATTGATCGAATCGTTGCCCGATCCCGCCGACGCGCCGCTGGACCGCCTGTGCGCGCGCGCCGATGCGGCGGCGCTGGACCGCGCGCTGCGCGCCTTGCCGCCCGAGCAGCGTGAGGCGCTCTATCTGTTCGCTTACGAAGGCCTGTCGCTCGCCGAGATCGGTGCGATCCAGAACGCGCCGGTGGCCACCGTCGGCAGCCGGCTGCACTTGGCGCGGCGTACGCTGCGCAAGTTGCTGGGCGACGGCAAGGCGTCGGCCTAGGGGAAATCCTGGGCACGGCACGAAAAAAATCGGACACCGACGCCGCGACTCACGGGCATGGGCAAAGACGATCGAGAAGCGGACGCGCCGCCATGGGCCAGACGCCTGCGCGCTCATTGGGAAGCGCAGACGCCGGACTTCGATGCGCAGCGCACGTGGGTTGGCTTGGAAGCCCGGCTGCGGCGCGAGCGCAGCACCTGGCAGCGCCTGCGGGCATGGGCCGTGCGGCCGCTCGGTGCGGGCGCGCTCGGCTTCGGCGCCGGTGCCGCCTGCGCCTTTCTGGCAGCCGTGCTCGTTTGGGGGCCGTCGCCATCGCGCGACGGCGGCGCAGATTTCACCCCCCTGGCCGGTGCCCAGCGCCCGTCCTCGACGACGGCCGCGCACTTGCAGGTGGTTTTCCGGCCCACGGCGCGCGTGGCGGAGATCGAGGCGCTGCTGGGAAGCCTCGGCCTCGAGGTCGTGGCCGGACCCGGCGCGCTGGGCGTCTGGGTCGTCGCGGTCGCGCCGACCGACGCCGAACGCGTGCGCCAGGCACTGCAACAGGCGGCCGCCGTGCAAAGCGTGGAGCTCGCGGCGCGATGAAATCGGGATGCTTGACCGCCGTGCTTTGTGCACTGGCGCTGGCCGCCAGCGGCGCGGCGCTCGCTCAAGGGGTGCCGTCGCAGTCGCCGCCCGCGCGAGGCGGCGGTTCGGCGCTCGGCATCGAGATCGACCTCGGCGCGCTTTGGCGAGCCGGCCGCGCCCTGCTCGCGGCCCGCGCGCGCGATGCGCCTGCGCACGCGCCGGACCGGCTGCTCGCGGTGTATGCGTTGGATGCCGCGCGCATCGCACCGCAGGCGTTTGGCATCGACGACGGCGTGCAGGTGCTCGGCGAGACAGAGCTGCCGGCGCTCGGCTTGCGGGTGGTCGAACTGCGGGTCGAGCCGGCGCGGCTGCTCGAGATCGCGGAGCGCCTGCGGCAGGCGCTGCCCGCGGTCACGATCGACGTCGACGCTTACTGGCAGCCGGCCGACGGCGGGGCGCTGCCGGCGCGCATCGGGCGGCTGTATGCGGCGCCGATGGTTGGCGTCGCCGCGCCCGAGACGCTGGCGCGTGCGGTGCGGATCGCCGTCATCGATGGCGACCTCGACGAAAGCGTCGGCCTGCAGGTCGCGCTGCTGGCGCGCGCGTCGTTTGCGCAAGCCGCGGCAGGGGTGGAGCATGGCACCGCGGTGGCCTGCCTGATCGCGTGCCGGACGCGCGGCGACGGCGACGCCCGTTTCTTCGGGCTGGCGCAAGGCGCGGCGCTGCTGCATGCGGCGGTGCTGCAGGAAGACGGCGGCCGGGCGCTGGCGCGCACCCTGTCGGTGCTGCGTGCGCTCGACTGGGCGCTCGCCGGCCGTGCGGAACTGCTGCATTTCAGCCTCGGCGCGCCGCCGAACGCGGTCATCGCGCACGCGATCGCAGCGGCGCGGCGCAAGACGCAGGCGATCGTCGCGGCGGCCGGCAATGGCGGCCCGCAGGGCGCGCCGCTTTATCCGGCAGCGTTAGAGGGTGTGATCGCAGTGGCTGCGGTCGATGCCGCTGGTCGCCCTTATCGCGACGGCACGCGCGGGGCACACGTCGCGCTGGCGGCGCCCGGCGTGGACGTGTGGGTGCCGCAGCCGGCGGTCGAGGCAGGTCAGTACGTGAGCGGTACCTCGTTCGCCGCACCCCTCGTCACCGCCATCCTCGCGCAGCGACTGGCGCGCGCTCTGCCGGTGGACGGCGACGCGCTGTGCCGCGCGGCGCAGGACCTTCCGCCGCCCGGCCGCGATCCGGCCACCGGCTGCGGTTTGCTGCGCGCGCCCGCGAGCGGGGCGTCGCAGGCCCCGCCCGTGCATTGAAAAAATCGGCCGCCGCCTCCGACTCAGCACGTGTGACGGTTCGAGGCTCGAGCCGGCCACGCGACACCAACCGACAAACTCAGGAGGTCCGAATGTCGAACGCTGTTCGCTCGTTGCCGCGTCGCGGCCTGATGCTTGCCGCAAGCGCGGCGCTTCTGGCGCTGGCGAGCGCCGCGCAGGCTCAGGGCGCATCGCCCGCCTTGCCGCAGGCCAACGCGGCGGGTCAAAACCTGGTGATCAAGACCAAGTCCAGCCCGCCGTACGCGCCGGATCAGATGCAGGGCCAGGAGGCGGCGAAGCAGAAGCCGGACGAACACGGCTGCTTGCCGCCGCTTTACTGGAATCCGCAGGAAGGGAAATGCACGGCCACACCGCCCAAGCTGACCAATCCCCTGCACGCGCCGGTCGGCCGTCAGGCGGCCGACGGCCGCGGCCCGGCGCAGCCCATCGAGGAGCGGCAGACGGCGAAGGCGCCGCAGCAGGCTGCCGTCCCCGTTCCGCCGCAGCCTTGCGGGCCGAACGCGCGCAATGCGACACCCGCCGGCGTGCAGCTTCCGCGCGCCCCGGCCACCTCGCCGTGTTAAGCCCCGTGCGTCTTTGCGTTGGATGACCCCGGCGGTGCGCGACGGGCGGCTGGGCCAGCCGCGCACCCTTCGCAAGAAGAGCAGACGATGATTCGATATGGCAGTTCGTTGTGCGCTTTGCGGCGCGTCGCGGCGCTGCTTGCGCTGGCGGCACTCGGCGGCTGCGCCACCTACGGCTCACCGCACGTCTACGGCCCGGCCGATGTGATGCAGAAAATGGTCGTGCGCTACGGCACCATCGTGTCCTTGCGCGAGGTGACGATGCAGGGCGTGGCAAGCGGCGCCGGGGGTGTGATGGGGGCGGGCCTCGGCGCCGTGGCCGGTTCGAACGTCGGCTCCGGCCGCGGTCAGATCGCCGGCGGCATCGTCGGCGCCGGCGTCGGGCAAATGGTCGGTGCGGCAGCCGAGCGCAGGCTGGTGCAGCAAATCGGGCTGGAGATCACCTACCGCGACGATGCCAGCGGCGCGCACTTCGTGGTGGTGCAACCGAAAGACGAGACGCAGCCGCTACAGGTGGGCGACCGCGTGCGCATCGTCGAGGGCGCGAACTCGGTGCGCGTCTTCCGCTACGACGGGTAAGCGCCTCCTATACTGGCTTCGTTGCCGCCGCGACGAGCCGCTGCCGAAAGCGAATGCAGTGGCGCAGCAGCCGCTGCGCGGCGTCCGGAAAGGGGCGTCATGACCGCCGTTGTTCTGCGGCTCGGTGCCACGGCGGCGCTCGCGATCGCACTGTTGGCGGTGTTTCAGGATCGGCTGCTGTATTTCCCCTCGCGCGCGCCGCTCGAGGGCCTCGTTTCCGAGCGGCTGCACGCCTGGCCGAGCCGCGCGGATTTCCGCGCCCTGCTCGCCGAGCCTGCGGAAGGCGCACGCGCGACCGCGATCGTCTTTCACGGCAATGCCGGCCATGCCGGTCATCGTGCCTACTACGCCGAGGCGCTGGCCCCGCTTTCGGTGCGCGTGCTGCTGGCCGAGTATCCGGGCTACGGCCCGCGCGAAGGCGCGCTCGGCGAGGCGAGCCTGGTAGCGGATGCCGCCGCCACGATCGCGGCCGCCTACCGGCAATTCGGTGCGCCGCTCGTGCTGATCGGCGAATCGTTGGGCAGCGGTGTGGCGGCGGCGGCCGCGGCGCGCGAACGCGACAAGATCGCCGCGCTGCTGTTGATCACGCCGTGGGACCGGCTGGAAAACGTGGGCGCCCATCACTACCCGTGGCTGCCGGTGCGATGGCTGCTGCGCGACCGCTACGACAGCGCCACGCATCTGGCTCAGATCCGGCGGCCGGTGCTGGTGGCGGTGGCCGAACGCGACGACATCGTTCCGGCGCGTTTCGGCAAGGCGCTTTACGAGTCGCTGGCGACGCCGAAACGGCTGGCGGTGATCGAAGGCGCGGGGCACAACGACTTTCTGCTTCGCGTCGATGCGCGCTTCTGGCGCGAGGGGCTGGCGTTTCTGCTCGGCGC
>JAKANT010000425.1 GCA_021823635.1 Pseudomonadota bacterium | reverse complement strand
CCTCGCCGATATTGTGATGGCCCCCCGTGTAATAGAGGATGCGCTCGGTGGTCGTCGTCTTGCCGGCATCGATATGCGCCGAAATACCGATGTTCCGGTAGCGCTCGATCGGGGTCTTGCGTGGCATAAGAAACCTCGTGCAGCGGGTCGCGCGACACGCGACCTCGCGTGATCCTTAGAACCTAAAGTGCGCGAAGGCCTTGTTCGCCTCCGCCATGCGGTGCACTTCCTCGCGTTTTTTCATCGCGCCGCCGCGACCTTCGGCCGCCTCCATCAGCTCGCCGGCCAGCCGCAGCGGCATCGACTTCTCGCCTCGCTTCTTGGCCGACTCGCGTAGCCAACGCATCGCCAGCGCCATGCGCCGCACCGGTCGCACCTCGACCGGCACTTGGTAGTTGGCGCCGCCGACACGCCGGCTTTTGACTTCGACCATCGGCTTGACGTTGTTCAGCGCCTGCGTGAAAACCTCGAGCGCGTTCTTGCCGGTCTTCGCCTCGATCTGCGCCAACGCGCCGTACACGATGCGCTCGGCAACGGCTTTCTTGCCGTCCAGCATGATCACGTTGATGAACTTGGTGACGTCCTGGCTCTTGAACTTCGGGTCCGGCAGGATTTCCCGTTTCGGTACTTCACGTCGACGCGGCATGTTCGTATCTCCTATCTTCAGTCGAATGCGGCCCCATGCAAACGGGCCGCGACTTACTCGGCGCCGCGCCGCTGCGGGCGCCGGCACCGTGGGTCTGGGACATCAACTTGCCTTCGGGCGTTTGGCTCCGTACTTCGAGCGCGCCTGTTTACGGTCTTTTACGCCCTGCGTATCGAGCGAGCCGCGCACGATGTGATAGCGCACGCCCGGCAGGTCTTTGACGCGTCCGCCGCGGATAAGCACGACCGAGTGTTCCTGCAGGTTGTGCCCCTCGCCGCCGATGTATGAAATCACCTCGAAGCCGTTGGTCAGACGCACCTTGGCGACCTTGCGCAACGCCGAGTTCGGCTTCTTCGGCGTCGTCGTGTAAACCTTGGTGCACACCCCGCGCTTCTGCGGGCTGCCCTTGAGCGCCGGGCTCTTGCTCTTGACGATCGCGCTTACGCGCGGCTTGCGGACGAGTTGGTTAATGGTCGGCATCGTTGTTACAGCCTCGCTCGGCGTTACGTTGTTACACGCCGCGGCTCGGCCGGGCGCCTGAACTGCACGGTTTTGATCGACGGATTTGAGTCTTGTCTCGGGAAACGGCGGCCGACGGCGCCTTCAAACGATTGACCGGTGGATCGGCCCACCGTCTGGTCCAAAGAACGCCGGGTCCGGGCGGACTCCGAGAAGCCCGCGAGTTTCTCGCGAAAGTGACTGCATTGTCAACTCGACGCGCCTGCATGCGAAAAGAAACGGCCGCCTGGTCGGCGGCCGTTCTCGCCGAGGCAGCCGCCTCGTCAGGGCTCCGCGCTTTCCTGGTCGTCTTCGCCAACGGTCGCGGTCTCGGCCGCCCCGGTCGCCTCCAGAGCCGCCAGCGCCTCGCGTTCCGCAGCCTCGAGCTCTTCCTTCTCTTTGCGCGCGCGGTGGTACGCGAGCCCCGTCCCGGCGGGAATCAGGCGCCCGACGATCACGTTTTCCTTCAGTCCGCGCAGCTCGTCTTTCTTGCCCATGATCGCCGCTTCCGTCAGCACGCGCGTCGTTTCCTGGAACGATGCCGCCGAAATGAACGAATCGGTCGACAGCGACGCCTTGGTGATGCCGAGAAGGATGTTCTCGTAGGTGGCCGGGCGGCCCCCCTTGGCGATCACCTTGTCGTTTTCGTCCAGCAGCTCCGAGCGCTCGACCTGCTCGCCCGGGATGAACGGCGCGTCGCCCGCGTCATCGACCTGCACCCGGCGCAGCATCTGGCGCACGATGACTTCGATGTGCTTGTCGTTGATCTTCACCCCTTGCAAGCGGTAAACGTCCTGCACCTCGTCGACGATATAGCGGGCCAACGCTTCGACACCCAGCAGTCGCAGGATGTCGTGCGGGTCGGCCGGCCCGTCGACGATCATCTCGCCCTTGTTGACCACCTGGCCGTCGTGCACCAGCACGTGCTTGTCCTTCGGGATCAGGAAATCGTGTTCTTTGCCGTCCAGGTCGGTGATGATCAGCCGCTGTTTGCCTTTGGTGTCCTTGCCGAACGATACCGTGCCGGTGACTTCGGCCAGCATGCCGGCGTCCTTCGGCGAGCGCGCTTCGAACAGTTCGGCCACCCGCGGCAGACCGCCGGTGATGTCGCGCGTCTTTTGCGACTCTTGCGGGATGCGCGCCAGGACCTCGCCCACCGCCACCTGCTGACCGTCGCGCACGACGATCAGCGCGCCGACCGGGAAACTGATCGTCACCGCATGGTCGGTGCCGGGGATCCGAACCTCCTCGCCTGCCTCGTTGACTAGCTTGACCTGCGGACGCAGTCCCTTGGCGCCGGCGCCGCGGCGCTTGGCGTCGATGACTACGAGAGTCGATAGGCCGGTCACCTCGTCGATCTGCTTGGCGACCGTCACGCCTTCCTCGACGTTCTCGAACTTCACCGTGCCGCTGTA
>JAKANT010000424.1 GCA_021823635.1 Pseudomonadota bacterium | reverse complement strand
CGCAGAAACTCGCGTTCGTACGCCGCTTGCGGCCGGCGCAGGCTGGCCGCCAGCCACGCCGCCTGCAGCGCCGTGAGCTGCGCCGGCGTCTTGCGGAAATACACGCGCGCGGCCGTGCGCGCGCCGCAGATGCCGGGGCCCCAGTCGGCCGTGTTCAGGTACAGCTCCAGGATGCGGCGTTTGCCCAGCGTGCGCTGCATTTCGGCCGCGTACAGCAGCGCGCGCAGTTCGCCCGCAGCACCGCGTTCGTCGCCGATGAAAAGCGTGCGCGCCAGCCGCTGCGTGATCGTGTGCGCGCCGTGCGCCGCGCCGGCCGCGAACGCGGCGGCGAGCGGTTGCCCGTCGAAGCCGGCGTGCTCGAAGAAGTGCGGATCTTCGGCCGCCAGCACGGCGCCCGGCAGCCGGGCGCCGAGGTCGTCGAGCGGCGACCAGAAGCGCGAGCCGTCGCCGTTGAGCACGCGGCGCGGCGCGCCGTCCGGCGCGGCGCAGCGCTGCTCGAACAGGCCGCTCGCCAGCGCCTCGGTGCCGAGTCCGTCGACCGCGAGGTCGGCGAGCGCCGGCGATGCGTGTCCGGCAAGCGACGGCAGGTGCAGCGTGCCCTCGGCCGCCACCGTGCCGGCCACGCGCGCGAAGCGCGCTTCCGGTATCGCCGCGCCGAGCAGCCGCACGAGCGCGGCCAGTTCGGTCGCCGGCAGGCTCCACGCGATCTCGATGCCGCTCGCCGCCAGCGTGGCTTCGAAGCGCGCCGCGAATCCGGGCGCGGTCAGCAGACCTTCGATGCGTCCGGCCGCCGCCGCGTCGACACGCGGCGTCAGCCGCAATCCGAGCGCAGCCGCGATCGGCTGCGACGCGAGACGCGCATCGGTCACGGTGCACGGCGCGCATTCGACGATCAGCGTCGGTCCGTGGCGGCGGAACCGCAGGCGACCGAAGCGCGTGCCGACGCTGCGCCCGTCGAGCAGCCAGCGACCGAGCGGCGACGTGGCGAGTCGCACCACGCCGGGCACGTTGACGGCGAGGCTCGCCGCCGGCCAGCGCTCGAACGGCACGAGGCGCACGGTCCAGTTGCCGGGCGCGGTGTTGAATACCCCCGCGGCGGCGGCCGCGGTCGCCAGCACCGCAAGCGCGATCAGCCCGCCGGCGGCGACTCCGGCCGCCGTCAGGCACGCCGCGCGGACCCAGCGGCTGCGCATGATCGCCCTTTCAGACTCATCGCGCCGGCTCGCGCGCCGGGGTCAGCGGCCTGCCGCGCAGGTGACGCACCCAACGCGCCGCCGCAGCGGCAGCGAAGCGCGCGACCCGCGCGAGCAGGCAAGCGCCGACGAAGAAACGGGGGACCCTCCGCGGCCGCGCCGCCGAGCAAGCGCCGCCATCGGCGCCAGCGCCTGCGACACGGGGAGCGGCCGCCGCGTCGGGCGCAGCGTCAGCCGTCCACGCCGGGCGCACGCGGCCGATGCGTGCGTTCAGGATCGGTTCAGCCATCGGTGACGCTCCGCGCTCAGCGAATCGCAGCGAGCGCGCCGTGCGCTTCGCCGCCCCAAGCCGCCGCCGGCGCGGCGCCGAGCTCGAGCTCGACGGCGAAATAGCGCGCTTCGTACGCGCGGCCGTTGGCGACGACCAGGCGCGCCCGCGCCGTGCCGAGTCCGCTCGCCTCGCCGCCGTGCGTGGCCGAGGCGAGCTGCACGATCGGCCGCGGCGACGCGACCGCGACCTCGGCGGAGAACTGCGGCACGAACGGCGTCGCTTCCGGCAGCGGCACGACGACGCGCCGGCGTGCGCCGCGGGCGAGCACCGTCGCTTCGCGTCGCAGGACGACCGTCACCTCCTCGCCCGGCGCCAAGACGAGCGCCCCGGCGCGCGGCTCCGTGTCGGCGGCGTCATCCGTTTCGGCGCAGGCGGGATCGTCGATATCGTCCGCCGGTAGGAGGTCGCCGAGCGCGACCGGCGCGGCGCCGTCGTTGCGATAGGTGAGTCTCGTGCGCAGCGCGGCGCGTTCGCCGTCGATCGCGACCTCCAGATGCTGCGCGATCAACACCGGCGGCGCCGCCGCGTCCGACTCCGGTGAATGGGACTGCGCCGCCGGCGCATTCAACGTGAACAGCAACGGCACCAGCCGGGCGGCTTCGGCGATGCCGTCGAGCATCAGGCGCGCGACCGTCATCGTTGCGTTCTCCCGTGCGTGATTCGCACCGGGACGAACTTTGGCCCGCGCAGGCGAAACGCGTATGCGGCGAATGTGAACTCCGGATGAAATCCCGCTGGCCGACGAGGGAATCGCAGTGAGTGCGGGTGCCGCGCGGCGGTCGAGCAGGATTGAGCCGCGCGCCGGGGTCGGCATCGCTCTTGACCTCGAGTGGGAGAGAGGATGAGCGAGCGCGCGTTTACGCCATTGCTCCGCGTGGGGGGGGGGGGCACTAAACTTCAATCACTGGAGAGTCTGCGTGACACCGAAGTTCCTCACTGCTACCACCTTGCTGGCAGCCGTGGCCGCGGGCTGGTTGCTTTTGCGCGCGGCCGCGCTGCCGGACGACACTCGAACGCCGGCCACGGTGGCGGCGCCC
>JAKANT010000423.1 GCA_021823635.1 Pseudomonadota bacterium | reverse complement strand
CGGTCATCGTCGCCGCGTACGGAAGGCCCCAAGCGTTGACGTGGAACATCGGCACCACCGGCAGCACCACGTCGCGCGCCGACAAGCACAGCGAATCGGGCAGCGCGATGGCGTAGGTGTGCAGCAGCGTGGAGCGATGGCTGTAAAGCGCGCCTTTCGGATTGCCGGTGGTGCCCGAGGTGTAGCAAAGCGACGAGGCCTGGTTCTCGTCGAATCGTGGCCAGTCGAACGCGTCCGAGTGACTGTTGACCAGATCCTCGTAACAGAGCAAGTCGACCTTGGGCGCCGTCGGCATCCTATCTTTGTCGATCATCGCGACGTAATGGCGGATCGTCTTGCAGTGGGGCGCGATCGCCTCGACGATCGGCAGGAAAGTGAGGTCGAAGAACAGCGCCTGGTCCTCGGCATGGTTGGCGATCCAGGCGATCTGCTCAGGGTGCAGCCTCGGGTTGATCGTGTGCAGCACCGCCCCCGAACCCGATACCGCGTAATACAGTTCCATGTGCCGATAGCCGTTCCACGCTAGCGTGCCGACACGGTCCGACATGCGGATGCCGAGCGCGGCCAGCGCATTGGCCATCTGGCGCGACCGGCGGTGAAGATCGCGGTAGGTGTAGCGATGGATGTCGCCCTCCACCCGGCGCGACACGATTTCGGTGTCGCCGTGATGGCGGTCGGCGTGCTGGATCAGCGACGAGATCAGCAGCGGCATCTGCATCATCAGGCCCTGCAGCATGGCGTTCTCCTCTTGTGCGTCTCCTCGATGGCGATGCGGATGTTTGCCGGCGGCGCAGGCCGCGTCAAGTTGGCAACTACAATCCCGGCACGTGCCGGCGCCTCGGGCCGGCGCAAAGGAAGGCGCGTTGAAGCTGCTGTTCGATCTGTTTCCGGTGCTCCTTTTTTTCGCCGCCTACAAGCTGGGTACGGCGAACGCGGACGCTGCCGGCGCGTTGGCGTCGCAACTGCTCGGCACGCTGGTCTCCGGCGGGCGTGTACCGCAGGAACAGGCGCCGATCCTGCTCGCCACCGCGGTGGCGATCGTCGCCTCGATCGTGCAGGTGGGGTATCTGCATGCGCGCCGGCGGCGGGTCGAGCCGGCCCTGTGGCTGGGCCTGGCGGTGATCGTGTTGTTCGGCGGCGCCACCATCTGGCTGCACGACGAGACCTTCATCAAGTGGAAGCCCACCATCCTTTATTGGTTGTTCGCGGCGATCCTTCTCGGCGGCCGCCTGCTGGCCGGTAGAAACCTGCTGCGCGCGCTGCTTGGCTGGCAACTGGACGTCGCGGCGCCGGTGTGGGACAGGCTGCTCTGGGCGTGGATCGCCTTTTTCGCCTCCGTCGGCCTGCTGAACCTGTGGGTCGCGTTCAGATTCGACACCGACACCTGGGTCAACTTCAAGCTGTTCGGCCTGTTCGGGCTGACGCTTGCATTCGCGCTGGCGATCGGCGTCTGGCTGGCGCGCCACGTCAAACAGGTGCCCGATGCCTGAAAGCCGCATCGACCGGATACGCGAGCGGCTGCAGCGCGAATTCGCGCCGCTTGCGCTTCGCATCGACGACGAGAGCGCGGCGCATGCCGGTCATGCGGGCGCGCAAGGCGGCGCCGGCCACTATCGCCTGTATTTGGTCAGCGATCGGTTCGCGGGCCTGGCACGGCTGGCGCGCCATCGCCTTGTGTATGATGCCCTGCGCGATTTGATGGTGCGCGAGATCCACGCACTCGCGATGACTCTGCTGACGCCCGACGAGGCGGCCGGCGGCGATCCAACCTCTCACCCGAGAAGCAGTCGATGATCAAGATTCCTTTTCTCGTCGCGCTGGCCGTCGGCGCGAACCTGGCGTTCGCGCAGAACGTCGCCGTCGTCAACAACAAGCCAATTCCGAAGTCGCGCGAGGAGGCGTGGATCAAGCAACTGCAGGCGCAGGGGCAGCAGGACACGCCCGAACTGCGCCGGATGGTCAAGGAAGAGTTGATCCGGCGCGAGGTATTCCTGCAGGAGGCGCAGAAGCGCGGCCTGGCAGAGCAGCCGGACGTCAAGTTCCAGATCGACATCCAGCGCCAGAACACGCTGATTCAGGCCCTGATGCGCGACGAACTGCGGCGTAACCCGGTCACCGACGCGCAGATTCAGGCCGAATACGAAAAGCAGAAAGGCCGGGCGGGCGAAAAGGAATACCGCGCGCGTCACATCCTGGTCGAGAAGGAAGAGGAGGCGAAAGCCATCATCGAGCGGCTCAAGAAAGGCGAGAAGTTCGAGGAACTCGCCAAGCAGTCGAAGGACCCGGGTTCCGCATCCAGGGGCGGCGATCTGGATTGGGCCGGTGCCGATGCCTACGTCAAGTCTTTCTCGGATGCGATGGTCAAGCTCGAAAAAGGCAAGTTCACGGACACGCCGGTGCAGTCGCAGTTCGGCTGGCACGTGATTCGGCTCGACGACGTGCGCGACGCGCAGTTTCCGCCGCTGGCGCAGGTGAGCGGCCAGATCCGGGAGAGCCTGCAGCAACAGCGCATCCAGGCCTTCGTCGAAGAGCTGCGCAAGAAAGCGAAAGTCGAGTAAGCAGGTA
>JAKANT010000422.1 GCA_021823635.1 Pseudomonadota bacterium | reverse complement strand
TCGGTATCTGCGCCACCGGCGTGGAGTTCTTCGAGGAGCCCGCGCTCGCCGTCATGCTCGGCAGCTTTGCGCCCGGAACGTTCAACGTCTTCTCCGGCACGCAGCGACCGCCCACGCTCGGCACGCGCACCGATGCCGGCGCGGACGCCGCCTACACGGCCCTGGTACACGCCGACCCGGCCACGCCCGATCTGCCCGACCTGCTGGTGGACATGGCGCGCAAGGTCACCAGCGGCTACCTGTTCGGCGGCATCGGCAGTGCGCGCGGGCAGACGTTGCAGATCGCGGACCGCGTGTTGAGCGGCGGGCTGTCCGGCGTCGTGTTCGCCTCGGACGTGAAGCTGGTGTCGCGCGTCTCGCAAGGTGTGCATCCGCTGCCGGCGGCGCAGCGGCGTCGGGTCACACGCGCGGCGGACAACCTGATCCTCGAACTGGATGGACGACGTGCGTTCGACGTGCTGCTGGAGGACGCCGGCATCCGCCAGCGTGCGCCGCTCGCCCTCGGCGCCGGGCCGATGCGGGAGGACTTCGCCAAGGTGCGGTCGCGCCTGCAAGCGCTCGGCCGCCAAGGTCTGTTCGTCGGTATCGAACCGGCCAGCGGCGACGGCTATCGCGAGCGCACGCGCGCGGGGGCCTTGCGCGCCGACTACATGGTGCGTCACGTCGTCGCGCTGGACCCGGCGCAAGGCGCGGTGGCGATCGCCGCGCCGGTCGAAGAAGGTCTGGTACTGAGCTTCTGCACGCGCGACGAGCCGGCCGCGCGCAAGGATTTGATCCGCATCTGCGCCGAGATCCGCGATCACCTGCACGAGCAGCGCGAAACCGGCGGCAGCGCCGAGGCAAGGGGCGCGGTGTACGTCTCCTGCCTGGGCCGCAGCGGCCATATGTTCGGCGAAGCGGGCGAAGAGCCGCGCCTGATTCAGCGCCAGCTCGGCGACGTGCCGCTGGTGGGCTTCTACGCCAACGGGGAGATCGGCGGACGGAACCTGTATGGCTTCACCGGCGTGCTGACGGTCTTCTACTGACTACATCACGTAGTTCAGGGCCAGCCGTCCGCCGTCCGGATAGACGGTGGTTCCGGTCAGGTACGAGGCGTCGTCGCTGGCGAGGAAGACGGCAAGCCGCGCCACTTCCTCGGGCTCGCCGAGGCGTCCGAGCGGCGTGCGCGACAGGATGCGGTTTTTCGCCGCCTCGTTGGTCAGCACCGCGCTCTTCAGCAGCTCGGTGGCGATCGATCCGGGGCCGATGCCCATCACGCGGATGCCGTGCGGCGCGAGCGCCAGGGCCATCACCTTGGTCAACTGGTTCAGCCCGCCCTTGCTGACCGTGTACGGCACCTGGTTGGCGATCGCCAGCACCGCATTGACGCTGGACATGTTGATGATCACGCCGCGCGTGCCGTCGGCGCGCGGCGCCTGCGCGATCATCCGCCGCGCCGCCGCCTGCCCGCACAGGAAGGCCCCCTTCAGGTTCACCCGCAGCACGCGGTCGAAGTCCTCTTCGGCCAGATCGAGGAAATCGGCGGCGTGCACGATGCCGGCGTTGTTGACCAACACGTCCAGGCGCCCGCAGTGCGCGACCGCGAAATCGACCAGCCGCTCGGCGTCCGCCTTCGCACCGACGTCGGCGCGGCAGAACAGCGCCATGCCGCCGGCGGCGGCGATGTCCTTCGCGAGTGCCGTGCCGCCGACTTCGTTGATGTCGGACACGATCACGCGCGCGCCCTCGGCCGCCAGCGCGCGCGCGCAGGCCGCGCCGATGCCCTGCGCCGCGCCGGTGACGATCGCGACCCGCTCTTGCAGTTTCATCGTCCCGCTCCCGTCGGTTGACGGCGAAATTGTCGGCGAATTCGCCGCCGCTTACGCCGGGTGTGCGGCCCGCCACTCCGCCACCGCCGGCGCGATCGAATCGAGCGTGCGGAACGTACGCACATGCGCCGGCGGTCTCCGATGCAGCGCTGTACAGGCGCCGCCCGCCCACAGTTCGACCGTGCGCGGCAGCCGCGCGCGCAGTTCGGCCAGACTCTCCAGCGCCGGCTTGGGCGCCAGGCAGGACGAAAACGACAGGGCAACGATGTCGGCCTGCTGGGCGCGGGCGGCAGCGACGATGTCCGCCAGCGGCGTGCGCACGCCAAGCGAGATGCAGTGGCAGCCTTCGGCCGCGAGCATCGCCTCGGCCATCAGTAAACCGAGCCCGTGCGGCTCCTGCGGCACGGTGGTCAGCAGCACGCGCGGCGGCGCGCCGCGTGCCGGCAGGCTGCCGATCGCCGACCGCAGCACCGCTTGCACGACCTCCGTGTACAGGTGCTCCTCGAAGACTTCGATCTGGCCCCGCGCCCACGCATCGCCGACCAGTTCCGTCAGCGGTGCCACGATTTCGGTGACGAAGCGGGCAAGCCCCAATCGCAGCACCGTCTGCGCCAGGCGATCGCGCAAGTCGTCGATGCGGTGGGTGCGCACCAGTTCCAGATACGGCCTTAGTTCCTCGGCCGCGGCCAACGTCGCCGGCGGCTGCACCAGCGCGCGCAACTCCTGCAGCGACAAGCGGATCAGGCGCCCCGGACGATGAGA
>JAKANT010000421.1 GCA_021823635.1 Pseudomonadota bacterium | reverse complement strand
CAATCGGCGCTGAACGCGTTCGAGCACGCGGATGCCGCGCTGGCCGACAACGTGATTCAGGCCGACCGGCGCGTCAACGAACTGGAGGTCGATCTCGATCGCTTGGTCAACCACGTCATCGCGCGCCGCCAGCCGACCGCCGGCGATCTGCGCATGATCATGGGGGTGGCCAAGACGATCACCGATCTTGAGCGCATCGGCGACGAGGCGACCAAGATCGCGCGCGCGGCCAAGTGGATTCGCGAGAAGAACACGCCGGCGCGCGTGAACCGGATTCCGGACATCCGAGCTTCGGGCGACATCGCGCACGCGATGCTGCGGCGCTCGCTGGATGCGTTCGCGCGCCTGGACACGCAGGAGGCGGCGACCATCATCCGCGACGACGCCGGTGTCGACGAACGTTTCCGCGCGATCCTGCGCCAACTGGTGACCTTCATGATGGAAGACCCGCGCACGATCTCCGCATCGATCGACTGCGCCTGGGCGGCCAAGGCCATCGAACGCATCGGCGATCACGCGAAGAACATCGCCGAACACGTCATCTTCATCGCCCAAGGCGCGGACGTGAAGCACATGTCGCCGGAAGACGTCGCACGCACGGTCGAACAGACGCGGTAATGGCAGCCAAGATCCTGGTCGTAGAAGACGAACCGGCCATTCAGGAGCTGGTCGCGTTCACCTGTAGCAGCAACGGCTACGCGGTGCAGCGTGCCGACTCGGTGCGCGCCGCGCAGGAGGCGATTCGCAACGAATTGCCCGACTTGGTGATCCTGGACTGGATGCTGCCGGACCGCGCCGGCATCGAGTTGTTACGCGAGCTGCGCGCGACCGAGCGCACGCGCCAGTTGCCGGTCATCCTGCTGACGGCGAAGGGGGCCGAGGGCGACAGGGTGGCGGGGCTGGACGCAGGCGCCGACGATTACGTGGTCAAGCCGTTCTCGCCGCGCGAGCTGGTTGCGCGGGTGCGCGCGGTTTTCCGGCGGCGTGCCCCGGAACACAGCGGGGAGACGATTCGCTACGGGCCGCTCGTGATCGACCCGGCGCGGCACGAAGTGCGCGTGGCCGATCGCCCGATCAAAATGGGCATGGCGGAGTTCAAGCTGCTCAAGTTCCTTGCCGGCCATGCGGAGCGCGTGTTTTCTCGCTCGCAGTTGCTCGACAACGTGTGGGGGGATCACGTGTTCATCGAGGAGCGCACGGTCGATGTGCACGTGCTGCGGCTGCGCAAGGCGCTGGCGACGGCCGGCGCCCAGCATCTGATCCAGACCGTGCGCGGCCTCGGTTACCGGTTGGCGGCGACGCCGGCCGAATAGACGGAGCCGTACACTGCCCGCATGGGCGAGTCCTCCAGCGAGCGCATCCGAATCATCGCGCCGGCGCTGATCCGGCTCACACTGCTGGGCGTCGCGGCCCTGATCGTCGCCTATTTCTTCGGCGACCGCGCGGGGCTGTGGTTCGCGCTGATCGGCTTCGGGGCACTGCTGGCGTTTCACCTGTACTACCTGACGGTGCTCGGCGCCTGGCTGGAGCGGCCTTCGCTGGACACCGTCCCGGAAGGTCTGGGCACCTGGTCGGCGGTGTTCTCGCGCCTTTACAAGAGCCGGCGTGCCAGCGAACTGAACGAGCGGCGGCTGGCCGACAGCGAGGAGCGCTTCCGGCGCACGATCAGCGCGTTGCCCGAGGGCATCGTGCTGGTCGATGCGCAACTGCAGATCGAATGGTGCAACCCGGTCGCCGAGCGCCACCTCGGGATCAAGCTGTCGGCCGACGCCGGCTTGCGACTGACCAATCTGGTGCGCGATCCGCAGTTCGTCGCCTACTTGACGTCGGCCAACTTCGGCGCGCCGCTGGCATTTCGGCCGCTCGCCAACCCGGGCCTGGCCTTGTCGGTGCAAGTGATCGAGTTCGAGCCCGACCGCTCGATCGTGCTGACGCGCGACGTGACGCAGAGCGAACGGGTGGACGCGATGCGGCGCGATTTCATCGCCAACGTATCGCACGAGTTGCGCACGCCGCTGACGGTGATCAACGGATTTATCGAGACGCTGCTCGACGCCGAGCCGCCGCTCGACGGCACGCGCACGCACCACCTGCGGCTGATGCACGAGCAGGCTCTGCGCATGAACCGGCTGGTCGAAGACTTGTTGATGCTGTCGCGCCTCGAATCGCAGGAGAATCCGGTCGTCGACGAGACGGTCGACGTCCCGCGGCTGGTGCATGCGCTGGCCGACGAGGCGCGCGCCTTGTCCGCCGGCCGTCACCGCATCACGGTCGAGTGCGCGACGCTGGCGGTGCGCGGCAGCGCCGAGGAACTGCGCAGCGCGTTCTCCAATCTCGTTTCGAACGCCATCCGCTACACGCCGGCCGGCGGGCGCGTCAGCCTGCGCTGGCGGGCGACTGCCGACGGCGCCGCGTTCGAAGTGGAAGACACCGGAATCGGCGTGGCGCCGGAACACATTCCGCGGCTCACCGAGCGCTTCTACCGCGTCGACAAAAGCCGCTCGCGCGAGACCGGCGGCACCGGCCTGGGACTGGCGATCGTCAAGCACGTGCTGGCGCGACATCAGGGCCA
>JAKANT010000420.1 GCA_021823635.1 Pseudomonadota bacterium | reverse complement strand
GCTACGGGCTCACCAACGAGCAGGCGCAGCTTTGTCAGGCGTGTTGCGCGGTTCCGGCCGCGCCCGACGCCTCGTCGCTCAACCTTGCGCAGGCAGTGCAGGTCACCGCCTACGAATTGCGCCTGGCGCTGGATGCGCCGCCGCCCGCGAACCGCTTCGACGTCGAGCCGCCGGCGCCGCTGGAGGCGGTCGAAGGCATGTTCGCCCACCTGGAGCAGGCGTTGATCGCGCTCGGGTATCTCGATCCCGCTGAGCCGCGCCGCTTGATGGCGCGGCTGCGGCGGCTGCTGGCGCGCGCGCAGCCCACCGCGAGCGAGATCGACATCCTGCGCGGCATCGCCGCCGCGATCATCCGCCGCAAGAGCGATCGAGTAGGCGACAAGTCACCGCATCGCCGGCGCGGTTGATCGTGCGGCGGCGCCGATAGAATCGGCGCCCTTTACGGACCGCCGTTACCATGTTCAGCCGCCTGCGCGAAGACCTCGAGTGCATCCTGCAGCGCGACCCTGCGGCGCGCTCGCGCTGGGAGGTGCTGACCTGCTATCCGGGGCTGCATGCGCTGTGGATGCACCGCATCGCACATGCGCTCTGGCAGCGCGGTTTTCGCTGGCTCGGCCGCTTCATCTCCAACGTTTCGCGCTTCCTGACCGGCATCGAAATCCATCCCGGCGCGACGATCGGCCGCCGCGTGTTCATCGATCACGGCATGGGCGTGGTGATCGGCGAGACGGCCGAGATCGGCGACGACTGTACGCTGTACCAGGGCGTGACGCTGGGCGGCACGTCGCTCGCGCGCGGCGCCAAGCGGCATCCGACGCTCGGTCGCGGCGTGATTGTCAGCGCCGGCGCGAAGGTGCTCGGCGGCTTCACCGTCGGCGACGGCGCGCGCGTCGGCTCCAACGCCGTGGTGTTGAAGGAGGTGCCGGCGGGGGCGACCGCGGTCGGCATTCCGGCTCGCATCCTGCAGCGCGGGGCCGACGCGCAGCGCGAAGCGGCCGCCAACCGCATGGGCTTTTCCGCCTACGGCTTGTCGTCCAACGGCGACGACCCGCTGATCAAGGCCCTGCACGGGCTGATCGACCACGCGGCCGCGCAGCAGCGCATGATCGACAAGCTGGTGGCGGCGTTGCAGCGGCAGGGAATCGCAGTGGACGACGTGAAGGCCGACGCCCCTGCCGTCGATCCGCACCAGCTCGACAAGCTGGTGGACGAATAGGGCGCCGCGCGCTACCAGCGCGTCATCTGCCAGGTGCTACGACAGGTGAGGTAGCCGCCGCGCGGCGGCTCCGCATCGAGGTTCCAGTCGGGCAGGACCCAGCGCTCGGCGCTGCGGCCGTCGAGGACGAAGCCGTGCGTGGCGGGGCGATGCGTGTGACCGTGGATCATGCGGGTGACGCCGGCGGCGCGCATCGCATCGACAATGGCCTCGGGGGTTACGTCCATGATTTCGGCCGCGGTCGCCTGTTTGACTTCTTCGCTTTTGGCGCGAACCTGGCCGATGAACGCGCGCCGTTCGGCGAGCGGCTTGGCGAGGAATGCGCGCTGGAAATCCGCATTGCGCGCCTGCGCGCGAAAGCGCTGATACGCGACATCGCGCGTGCAGTATATGTCGCCGTGGGCGAGCAGCACCGTCTCGCCGCCGATCGCGGCCAGCGTCGGGTCTGCCAGCAACGTCGCGCCGGCGGCGGCGGCGAAGTCCTCGCCCAGTAGCAGATCGCGATTGCCGTGCATCACGAACACGCGCACCCCGGCTTGCGCAACGGCGCGCAAAGCGGCGATTACCGCGTTGCCGACGTCGTCGTCGGTCGCGTCGTCGCCGGCCCAGTATTCGAACAGGTCGCCCAGGATCACCAATTCGGCGTGCGCGCGCGCCTCAGAGGCGAGCAGCCGCTCGAAGCGCGCCAGCGTGCGCGGATGCGTCGCCGACAGGTGCAGGTCGGAGATGAACAGCGGGTCGGCGAGCGCGACCCGATCGACGGTGGCCGCCAGCGCCGGCACCGAGGTCACGGCTCGATGACCTCGGCTCGTTCGATTCTGACTTCCTGCTCCGGCACGTCCTGGTGCATGCCGTACCGGACCGTGCGCACGGCCTTGATTTTGTCGACCGCGTCGAAGCCGTCGACCACTTTGCCGAACACGCAGTAGCCCCAGCCCTGCGGGGTCGGCGCCGTGTGGTTCAGGAAGTCGTTGTCGGCGACGTTGATGAAGAACTGCGCTGTCGCCGAGTGCGGATCGGACGTGCGCGCCATCGCGATCGTGTATTTGTCGTTGCGCAGGCCGTTGGCGGCCTCGTTCTCGATCGGCTTGCCGGTCGGCTTCTGCCGCATGCCCGACTCGTAGCCGCCGCCCTGGATCATGAAGCCGTTGATCACGCGATGAAACAGCGTGCAATCGTAGTGGCCGGATCTGACGTAGGCGCGGACGTTTTCGACCGTCTTCGGCGCGCGATCGGCGTCGAGTTCGATCGTGATCGGGCCGAAACTGGTATGCAGGCGGACCATGGCATCTCCGGGGGTCATTGAAGGATCTTCGCGCTGCGGATCACGACCGGCGCGAGCGGCACGTTCTGGTGGC
>JAKANT010000419.1 GCA_021823635.1 Pseudomonadota bacterium | reverse complement strand
GGCTGCTGCCCGATCAGCCGCGGCGCGACATCATCGCCGCCTCGCTCGCGCGCCGCGGCGCCCTGATCCGCACGCGCGACCTGGCGGAGGCGGCCGCGCTCGCCGACCGTGTGGCGCCCGAGCACATGGAGATCGTGTGCCGCGATCCGCACGCGCTGCTGGCGTCGATCCGCCATGCCGGCGCGATCTTCCTCGGCCACTATTCGTCGGAGGCGCTCGGCGATTACTGCGCCGGACCCAACCACGTGCTGCCGACCGTGCGCAGCGCGCGCTTTTCGTCGCCGCTGGGCGTGTACGACTTCGTCAAGCGCTCCAACGTGATCGAGATCTCGGCGGCCGGCGCGCGCGCGCTGGCGCCGATCGCCGCCCGCCTGGCGCGGGGCGAGGGCTTGGAAGCGCACGCGCGCAGCGCCGAGCTGCGTGCTGAGCGTCGATGAACGCGCCGATCCGACCCGGCCCCGACCTGTCGGTGATCCGCGACGACGTGCGCGCGATCAGCGCCTATCACGTGCCCGACGCGACCGGGCTGATCAAGCTGGACGCGATGGAAAACCCCTACGGGTTGCCTGAGCCGCTTACGCGCGAGCTCGGCCAACGGCTGTCGCAGGTGGCGCTGAACCGCTATCCGCCGGCCGATCCGGCGGCATTCAAAGCGAAGCTGGCGCGCGCCGTCGGGCTGCCGGCCGGCATGACGCTGATGCTGGGCAACGGCTCCGACGAACTGATCCACCTCGTGATCCAGGCCTGCGCCCGCCCCGGCGCGAAGGTCGTCAGCCCGTGGCCGAGCTTCGTGATGTACGAGCTCGCGGCGAAGTTCGACGGCTGCCGCTTCGTCGGCGTGCCGCTGGGCGCCGATTTCGCGCTCGATCGCGATGCGCTGCTGGCGGCGGTCGAGGCGCAACGGCCGGCCGTGGTGTTCATCGCTTACCCGAACAATCCGACCGGCAACCTGTTCGACCGCGCTGCGATCGAAGCGGTGCTTGCCGCCGCGCCGGGGCTGGTGGTGATCGACGAAGCGTATCTGCCGTTTGCGCGCGACACCTGGTTGCGGCAGCTCGGCCGCTGGCCCAATTTGCTGGTGCTGCGCACGCTGTCCAAGCTCGGCATGGCCGGGCTTCGGCTCGGCTACCTGTGCGGCGACGGCGCGTGGATCGGCGAGTTCGAAAAAGTGCGGCCGCCATACAACGTGAACGCGCTGACGCTGGCCGCGGTCGATTTCCTGCTCGACCATCTGGACGTTTTCGAGCAGCAGGCGCAGGCGATCCGTGCCGAACGCGCACGCCTGATGGCGGCGCTGCGGGCCACGCCCGGCGTGACCGCGTTCGATTCCGACGCCAACTTCATTCTGTTCCGCGTCGCCGATGCCGCCGCCACCTTCGCCGCGCTGCGCGCACGCGGCATACTGATCAAGAACGTCGCGCCGATGCACGCGTCGCTCGGCGGCTGCCTACGCGTCACCGTCGGCACCCCGGCTGAAAACGACGCCTTCGTCGGCGCGCTGCGCGCCACCCTGCAGGTAAGTCGATGAATCCACGTCGCGCCGAAGTCGTCCGCAACACCGCCGAGACGCAGATCCGCGTCGTCGTCGACCTGGACGCCACGGGCGCGAGCACGTTGGCGACCGGCATCGGCTTCTTCGATCACATGCTGGACCAGGTCGCGCGCCATGCGGCGATCGACCTGACGGTCGAAGCGAAGGGCGACCTGCACGTGGACGCCCATCACACGGTCGAGGACGTCGGCATCACGCTCGGGCAGGCGGTGGCGCGTGCGCTCGGCGACAAGCGCGGCATCCGCCGCTACGGCCATGCGTACGTGCCGCTGGACGAGGCGCTGTCGCGCGTGGTGATCGATTTTTCCGGCCGCCCCGGGCTGCATTGGCAGGTGCCGTTCAAGCGCGCCTGGATCGGCGAGTTCGACGTCGATCTGGCGCGCGAATTCTTCCAGGGCTTCGTCAACCACGCGCAGGTCACGCTGCACGTCGACAACCTGCGCGGCGACAATGCCCACCACCAGTGCGAGACCGTGTTCAAGGCGTTCGCGCGCGCGCTGCGCATGGCGATCGAGCCGGATCCGCGCGCGGCGGGTGCGGTGCCGAGCACGAAGGGCACGCTGTGAACGGGCACCGCCGCTGCGTGCACGGCGGCCCGAAGGTCGGGCCGCGCCGACGGTCAGGCGCTGATGAGGCCGCGGCGTTCGCGGTGCGCAACGGTCGATGATCGCGGTCGTCGATTACGGCATGGGCAACCTGCGCTCGGTGTCGAAGGCGCTCGAGCGCGTGGCCCCCAAGGAATCGGTTGGCATCGCCAGCACCGCCGCCGAAGTTGCCGCCGCCGATCGCGTCGTGCTGCCGGGCCAGGGTGCGATGCCCGACTGCATGCGCTATTTGCGCGAGTCCGGGCTTGAAGAGGCGGTGCGCGAAGCGGCGCGCAGCAAGCCGTTGCTGGCCGTGTGTATCGGCGAGCAGATGCTGCTCGAGTGGTCCGAAGAGGCGCACGCGCCGGCCACCGCGACGCCGGGGCTCGGGCTGTTTGCCGGCTCGGTGGTGCGCTTTCGCGATGCCGATCTGATGCAGGC
>JAKANT010000418.1 GCA_021823635.1 Pseudomonadota bacterium | reverse complement strand
CCCCTTCGTAGTCGTGATAGCCGAGGCTGGCCAGCACGAAGATCGACTGCTGCGAAATCGGCAGCAGCCCCTGCTTCTGCGCACTGACCGCCACGCCGTTGAGCGTATGCGTGTGCAGTACGCAGGCCGCGTCGTGGCGCGCGGCGTGGATCGCGCTGTGGATCGTGAATCCGGCCGGATTGACCGGCCACGGCGAGTCGTCGAGCTTGTTGCCGTCGATGTCGATGCGCACCAGCGACGAGGCGGTGATCTCGTCGAACAGCATGCCGTACGGGTTGATCAGGAACTGGTCGTGCGTGCCGGGCACGCGCGCACTGATGTGCGTGAACACCAGATCGTCCCAGCCGAAATGCGCGACCAGCCGGTAGGCCGCGGCCAGATCCACCCGCACCTGCCATTCTTCGGCCGGGACCTTGCCTCGCAGCGAACGTGTGGCCGAACCGTCCATCGTGCGTCTCCTTCCTCGTCGTGGTTGCGGACGAGGCGCAGCTTACTTGCCGATGCAAAAACGCGAAAAGATGCGCCCGAGCAGGTCGTCGGCCGTCACTTCGCCCGTGATCTCGCCCAGCCGCTGACCGGCCAGCCGCAGCTCCTCGGCAAACAGCTCCAGTTGCCGATTGCCCTGACCCGCGTGCGCGTGCGCCGCGGCCAGGTGCTCGCGCGCGGCACCGAGCGCCTGCAGGTGCCGCTCGCGCGCGAGGAACGCGGCCTCGCCGGCCCCCGCCTGCAAGCCCGCGATGCGCAGAAGTTCCGCGCGCAGCGCCTCGAGCCCCGCGCTGGTCTTGGCGGACACCGCGATGCGCGCGCCGCACAGCCCGGGCGGCTCGCCGGTGAGGTCGATCTTGTTGACCACCGTCAGCACCGGCACGCCGCGCCGGGTGCGTTCGCCGACGCGCGCCAGCACCTCGGCATCCGCGGCCGGCGCGGTGGCATCGACGATGTGCAGCACGACGTCAGCCTTCTCCACTTCTGCGAGCGTCCGTTCGATGCCGATGCGCTCGACCTCGTCGGCGGTCGCGCGCACCCCGGCGGTATCGACGATCGCCAGCGGCACGCCGTCGATCTCGAGGCTGCCGGCGATGCGGTCGCGCGTGGTGCCCGGGATCGCGGTCACGATGGCGAGTTCCTCGCCAGCCAGCGCGTTGAGCAGGCTCGATTTGCCGACGTTGGGGCTGCCGACCAGCACCACGTGCAGTCCTTCGCGCAACCGCGCGCCCTGACGCGCGCGCAACAGCACGTCCTCCAGTTGCGCGCGGATCGCCGCCAGCCGGCCGTGTGCGTGCGACGCTTCGAGGAAATCGATCTCCTCCTCCGGAAAATCCAGTGTGGCCTCCACCAGCGTACGCAGCTCGGTCACCGCCTCGGCCAGCGTGTGGACCGCGGCAGAGAACTCGCCGGCCAGCGAACGCGCGGCCAGGCGCGCGGCGGTCTCGGTGGCCGCGTCGATCAAATCGGCCACCGCCTCGGCCTGCGCAAGATCCAGGCGGTCGTTGAGGAAAGCGCGACGCGTGAACTCGCCGGGTTCCGCCAGCCGCAGCCCGACCGCCCTCCCCGCTTCCAGGCAGCGCGCGAGCAGCCGTCGCAGCACCACCGGCCCGCCGTGGCCCTGCAGTTCGAGCACCGTCTCGCCGGTGTAGGAATGCGGCGCCGGAAACAGGATCGCGATGCCCTCGTCGATCGGCTCGCCGGCGGCGTCGCGAAAGCGCGTCAAGGTGGCGCGCCGCGGCACGAGGGACGTCCTGCCGAGCACGCCTTCCAGCACCGGGGTCAGGTCGCGCCCCGACAGGCGCACGATGCCGATGCCGCCGCGCCCGGGCGCCGTGGCGATGGCAACAATGGGGTCGAGCTCGGAGTTCATCGCCCCGCTTCTAACATAGCGGCATGCCGACCTCTCCGCACGATCCGCTGGCACGCTACGGGCGGCCGCTCGTGGCGGTGCTGCTGTCCGTGCTCGCCTCGCTGCCGATCGCGGCCATGATCGGCGGGCTGATGCCGCTTGGCTACACCGGCCGCGCGCTCACGTACTTGGCGCTGTTGCTGTACCTGATCGCCGGCGGCGTAGTGCTGTTTCGCACGGTGGCCGCGGCCGAGCAGCAGCCGCTCACAGTCGCCCGTATCGGCATCTGGATGCTGTCGCTGTGGCTGTGGCCGCTGCTGCTCGCACGCCGCTGACGGCGGCACCGGCGCGCCTAGCCGACCGGCTTGGCTTTTTCGATCGCGCGCGTGATGTACCACTGCTGCGCGATCGACAGCACGTTGTTGACCAGCCAGTACAGCACCAGCCCGGCGGGAAAGAAAAAGAACATCACGCCGAAGATAAACGGCATCACCGCCATCATCTTCGCCTGCACCGGATCGGGCGGCGTCGGATTCAGTTTGTACTGGATCCACATGGTGGCCATCATGACCAGCGGCAGGATGAACCACGGATCGGGTGTGGCCAGATCGCGCACCCACAGGATCCACGGCGCGTTGCGCATCTCGACGCTGGCGAGCAGCACCCAGTACAGCGCAATGAATACCGGAATCTGCACCAGGATCGGCAGGCAGCCGCCGAGCGGGTTGATCTTCTCCGTCTTGTAAAGC